>NZ_BAAJYT010000091.1:0-13827 GCF_057541515.1 Acidovorax sp. KNOB132 | reverse complement strand
CCCGCACCTCGGCAGGCACGCCGGTCTCGTCGGCATCCAGCAGCGGCCCGCCCAGCAGGCGCGAGGCCCAGGCAAAGCACCGACCCATGCGGGAGCGCCGGACGTCCAGCGCGCCGCTGTAGCGCACCGGCGCATGGCCTGCCGCGAAACGGCGGCGGATCGCCGGCGACAGCCGGTGCCATTGCGCCGCGCCCAGCATTGCGGCCAGGTCCAGGGGCGCCGGCACCTCGGCAGGGGCACGGGCATCGGCATCGCGGGGCACAAGGGGGGGTGTGGCGGTCTTCATGCCTTCTGTATTGCAGGGCACGTGCCAGCACACAGACCGTTGATTTCAAACGGTTTTTTAATCCACCTGTCAACGCGGTAGACAGCTGCGGCGGGCGCGCTGTCGACTCGGTTTACAGTGCCGGATGGCCATTCACATCGCGCTCGCCCTGGCATTCGTTCAGACCCTGGCCCTGTCCGGCGTGCTGTGGCTGTGGGCCCAGCACGTGGCGGGCGCCCGGCTGCTGATCGTCTTCCTGCTCGGCGTGGGGCTGTGGATCGTGGGCAACGAGCTGCCCAACTGGGCCGGCATCGGCACCGCGCCCTTCGCCATGGCCCTGCTGGCGACGGTGCCCATCACGTCCGCGGCGTTCTTGCACTTCTGCGCCATCTTCACGGGCCAGCGGCTGCGGCCCTGGGCCTTGCGGCTGGCCTACGGCGCGGCGTGCGGCGCGACCGCGCTGTCCTGGTGGGTGCCGCCGGGCGCGTTCGAGCACTTTCCGCCGTTCACCGGCGTGCAGTGGGTGGTGGTGCCCAATGCGGCCGGATGGACCACCAGCCTGGTCTGGGCCACCTGCGCGAGCGCGGGCCTGCTGGTGCTGGCCAAGGCCTTCTGGCAGACGCGGGTGGCCACCGAACGCCGGCAGATCGCGGCCGTGGCCCTCTCGTGCGGCTGGGGGCTGATGTGCATCTCGGGCTACGCGTTCGCGGCCCTGCGCATTCCCCAGTACCCCTGGCAGGTGCTGGCTTTCCCCGCTTACCCGCTGATCCTGGTCTACGGCATCCTGCGCTACCGGGTCTTCATGGCCAACGCCTGGGCGCGGCGGGCCCTGGCCTGGGCGATCGTGCTGTTTCTGGGCCTGCTGGCCGTGCCGCTGACCTTGCTGCTGCCGGTGGAGTCGCGCTGGCTCACCTCCGCCGTGGTGGCCGCCACCTGCCTGGCCTGGAGCGGGCCGGTGCGCCGGCTGGCCGAGCGCCTGGTCTACCCCGGCGGCACCCCCACGGCGCACGACCTGGACACCTGGCGCGGCGCGCTGTCCACGTCCCAATCGCTCGGCGAACTCTCGTCCATCGCCGCCTCGCTGCTGTCCCAGCGCATGGGCGTGGCCGTGCGGGTCGTCACGGGCCCCTCGCTCGCCCCCGATCCGCACACCCCCACGGTGCATTGCCGCAAGGACGGCGCCCAGTGGCAAGCCCATCTGCACGGCTTCGAGCAGGCGCCGCCCGGGCAGCGGCACCTGGCGGAGCTGTTCGGCACCGTGCTCGTGCAGGCGGCGGGCCAGGTGGAAAACGCCGCGGCCGCAGAGCAGCGCGAGCGCGAGCGGCAGCTGCAGGCCCGCCTGGCCGAACTGGGCTCGCTCGCGGCCACGGTCGCGCACGACCTGCGCAACCCGCTGAACGTGATCGCCATGGCCACGGCCTTTACCCCGGCCGAGGTCCGCAAGGACGTGCAGGAGCAGATCGCCCGCATCTCGCGCCTGGCGGAGGACCTGCTGGACTACGCCAAGCCCTGGCAGATCGAGCCGCGGGCCATCGACCTGTCGCAGCAGGTGCGCCAGGCGATCCGCCACGCCCCATCCGTGGAACTGGGGCCCGGGCTGGACAAGCCCTGCCCCGTGCACGCCGACCCCGCGCGGCTGGACCAGGTGCTGGCCAACCTCCTCACCAACGCCCAGGCCGCCGCAGGCCAGCGGCGGGTGCACGTGGATGCCGAGCCGGGCGAGGACGGCCTGCGGCTGCATGTCTGTGACGACGGGCCCGGCATTCCCGCCGAGCTGCGCGAGCGGCTGTTCCAGCCCTTCGCCTCGCGCAGCCCGGGCGGCACCGGGCTGGGCCTGGCCATCGTCGCACGCATCATGGCCGCGCACGGCGGCACGGCCGCACTGACCGAGCGCCCGCCCTGGCGCACCTGCTTCACCCTGACCTTTCCTCCCCACCGACCATGACCCCTTCCCCCTCCCTGGGCCACATCCTGCTGGTGGACGACGAGCCCGCCTACCAACGGCTGGGCAGCTCCTTCCTGCGCGAACTGGGCCACCGGGTCACCGTGGCCGGCAGCGGCGAAGAGGCGGCCTGGGCCTTCGGACAGGACCGCGCCCACGTGGTGCTGCTCGACCTCGCCATGCCGCCCAGCATGGACCCCGAAGCGGGCCTGGAGCTGATCGGGCGGTTCGCGGGCTCGGTCGTGGTGGTCCTGAGCGGCCACGGAGACCGGGAACTCGCCCTGCGCGCCGCCGAGAAGGGCGCGTGGGACTTCCTCACCAAGCCCATCGACCCGGACATGCTGCGCTTCGTCGTCTCGCGCGCCATGCACAAATCCCGCCTGGACGAAGAGCTGCGGGAGCTGCGCGCACGCGAGGGCAGCGAAGACCTGGGCATCGTCGGCCAGTCGCCTGCCGCGCAGCAGCTGCGCGCCATGGTGCGCCGCGTGGCCGGCACCTCGGTGAGCGTGATGGTGCTCGGGCCCACCGGCACGGGCAAGGAGCTGGTGGCCCGCGCCCTGCACCAGTGCAGCGCTCGCCGGCAGGGCCCTTTCGCGATCATCCACTGCGGCGCCCTGTCCAGCGAACTGCTGGAGAGCGAGCTTTTCGGCCACCTGAAAGGCAGCTTCACCGGCGCCCACCGCGACCAGCCGGGCCTGGTGGAAACCGCGCACGGCGGCACGCTCTTCCTGGACGAAGTGGGCGAGATGCCGCCCGCCATGCAGGTCAAGCTGCTGCGCTTCCTGCAAGAGGGCACCTTCCTGCCCGTGGGCGGGCGCGAGATGAAGAAGGCCGACGTGCGCGTGGTGTCGGCGACGCACCGCGACCTGGAGGGCATGATCCAGGATGGCGGCTTTCGCGAGGACCTCTTTTACCGCCTCAAGGGCGTGGTGATGCGCATCCCGCCCCTGGCCGAGCGGGGCATGGACGTGCCGCTGCTGGCCGCGCACTTTCTGCGCCGCGTGGCGCCGCAGGCCCTGTTCGCGCCCGACGCCCAGGCCTGGCTCGCCACGCAGCCCTGGCCGGGCAACGTGCGCCAGCTCCGGGCCCTGGTGGAGTCGGCCGGTGCGCTCATCGCCCCGGGCCACCTGCGCATCGACCTCGACCTGTTGCGGTTCGCCAGCGGCGACCTGGCGCACCTGCCGGATGCGGGCCCGGCCGATGCGGCAGCGGCCGCCCCCGTCGGCGCGCTGGATGCGGCCATCTTCGAGCTGGAAACCCGCATGGTGCGGGAAGCGATGGAGGCCACCCAGGGCAACCAGTCGGAGGCCGCGCGCCGCCTGGGCATCTCGCGCGCCGGGCTGATCAAGAAGCTCACCCGGCTGGGCCTGCGCTAGCGGGCGCCGGCCACCGGCCCTGCCCGCCCCTTAGCCGCCCCTTACCCGCCCCTCAACCGCACGTGCCCAGGTGCCCGCACTGCGTGCAGTAGTCGCAGCCGTCCTTGCGGATCACCGCGTGCGCGCCGCACTCGGGGCACTTCTTGCCGGCCATCGCGGGCGGCATGCCCATGGGCGCCTCGGGCTCGTCCAGCGGCAGCACCTGCTGCACCGGGTCGGGCACGCGGCTGGCCAGGATGTTCTGGATGGCATAGGCCATGGCGGCCACCTCGGAGTCGTGCCACAGCGGCACGCGCGTGCCGTCCTCGCGCTGGCGCGTGCCCAGGCGCACGGGGCCGCGGTCCCACGCCACCTTGCGCATGTCGCTCAGGGCGCGTTCCAGGAAGCCGCCGCGCGCGGCCAGCGAGAGCATGCGCATGCTGGAGGTGATCCACTGCTGCGATTCGCCGCTTTGCCCCACGGGCATGAAGAACTCGATGGCGCGGTCCACCGTGCCCGTGCCGCCGGCATTGGGCACCGGCAGGAACGACACCACCAGGTACAGCGTCTTGTGGCCCTCCTGCGTCCAGTACTCCACCTTCTCGGCGACGGCCGGCAGGGCGCCCTTGGGCCGGCTTTCGATCACGGTGCGCATGGGGTCGATGGGGGCTGCGGCCGATGCGGGTGTCGCTACGGGCGCGGCCGGGGCCGGCGCGGCCTCGGGCGCGTGCGTTTCCAGCACGGCGCCCAGGATGGTGTTGGGCCGGTAGGTGGCCAGCCCCTTGAGCCGCGCGCGCCAGGCGGCGAGGTACAGGCCCTTGAAGTCCTCGTACGGGTAGTCGGCCGGCACGTTCACCGTCTTGGAGATCGCCGTGTCCACGAAGGGCTGCACCGCCTCCATCATGGCGATGTGGTCGGCGGCAGGCATGGACAGCGCGCTCACGAAGTAGTCGGGCAGGGCATTCACATCGCCGCCCAGCTCGCGGTACAGCCGCCAGGCGTGGTCTTCCACGGCGTATTCGCTCATGCGGCCGTCGCCCTCGCGCTTCCTGCGCTTGTAGGTCCACGAAAACGGCGGCTCGATGCCGTTGGAGGCGTTGTCGGCGAAGGCCAGGCTCACCGTGCCCGTGGGCGCGATCGACAGCAGGTGGCTGTTGCGGATGCCGTGCTCGCGGATCTGCGCCTGCAGCGCCTGCGGCAGCCGGCTGGCGAAGGTGCCGGGCGCCAGGTAGCCGGCCGCATCGAACTTCGGGAACGCCCCTTTCTCACGCGCCAGCGCCACCGACGCGGCATAGGCCGCATCGCGCAGGCGCTCGGCGATCTGCGCGGCCATGGCGCGGCCCGCTTCGCGGTCGTAGCGCAGGCACAGCATGGCCAGCGCGTTGCCCATGCCGGTAAAACCCACACCGATGCGCCGCTTGGCGGCCGACTCCGCGCGCTGCGCCTCCAGCGGCCAGAAGGTCACGTCCAGCACGTTGTCGAGCGCGCGCACCTGGGTGGCGACGCTCTGCTCGAAGGCCTCGAAATCGAAGGCCGGCGCGCCCGCCAGCCCGAACGGGTTGCGCACGAAGCGCGTGAGGATGATGGGCCCCAGGTCGCAGCAGCCGTAGGGCGGCAGCGGCTGCTCGCCGCAGTTGTGCACATACAGGCCATTCGCGTCGAAGGCGTGGCAGTCGGCCACGGTGACGTCGTACACGTCCTCGCACCCATCGGCCGCGATGGAATCCACGGTGGCGGTGAATCGCTCGCGGTTCAGCCGGCGCTGGTCGCCCGCCAGGGCGGCTTCCAGGCGAGCGGCCTTGGCGGTGTCGGCAAAGCCGATGCGATCGGCATACGCCTGCAGGTTGTCGCCGGACACCACCAGTTCGTGCTGCGCCTGCGTGGGGTAGGCCCGGGTGCCGCCACGCCCGTCGGGCAGCACAGAGTGCTGCGCGGGGCGGCGGCCGGTGTACAGCGTGGAGGCGATCCCGAAGCGCAGCAGCATGCGCTGCACGGTGCGCAGCAGATCGGCATCGCTTTGCGACAGGCGCACGCTCACGCCCTTGTCCTGGGCTCCCTGCACCGAACCGTCGGCATCGAACAAACCACGCAGCAGGCCGGCGGCGAAGGCGGAGGAGCCGCATTCCATGGCCGGCGTGATCGTCTTGTGGTCAGGCCGCAGGCCCATGGCGTGCGCCAGTCGCCACAGCGCCGCGCTGGCCATGCGGGCCTCCCCGCGCGTGCCGACGGGGCGCTGGAAGCCGCTGAAATCAGACCGGTGGGGCAACGTGGCCGCGGCAGCTTCGGCGGCTTGCACGATGCCTGCCGCACCGGTGGCGGCATAGGCCACGGTGCCGTTGCCCACCTGCCGCAATTCGGGTGCCCAGACCGAGATCACCGCCTTGTCGGCCTTCAAGGTGCCGTCGCCCACGAGCAGGCCGAGCAGGTAGCCCTCGGCCTCGGTGCCCGCACCGTCCCATCCGCCGAGCGCGCGGTGGTCGTGCAGCACGATCTGGTCGCCCGGCTGCAGGTCGCCGGCCGCCGTCCACTCCAGGGACTGGGCGTAGCGGGTCTGCCGCGCCACGCGGCGCACGCGGTGGTCGGGCGTGAGGCGCAGCGTGTGGCCTTCGCGCGTGCGCAGGGCGATCACGGGCTTGTGGCCGGTCTTGAAAAATCCTTCGCTTTCCGTACAGAAGACCCGGCCGTCCACCACCGCGCCGAACCGCCGCCCGATGAGGCCGGCCACCTGCGCCGGGCCGTCCGCCGTCAGCACCCAGGTGTCGGCCGTGACGCAGGGATTCGTCGCCGCGATCGCCTCGCAGTAATGCAGGTTGTTGTCACGGTTGATCGCATCGAGGAACAGGATGCCCGGCTCGGCGAAGTCGTAGGCCGACCGCATGATGGTGTCCCACAGATCGCGGGCCGGCACGGTGCGGTAGACCCACTGGCCGTCGGTGCGCTGCACCGCGCCCTGCGCCAGCAGCGCGGCGCCGGGGCGCGCGGGGTGCACCAGGTCCCACGGCTGGCCATCGGCCACGGCCTGCACGAAGGCATCGGTCACGCCGACCGACACGTTGAAGTTGTTCCACCGCCCGGGGGTGCGCTTGGCGGTGATGAACTCGAGCACGTCGGGGTGGTCGATGCGCAGCACGCCCATCTGCGCGCCGCGCCGCGCGCCGGCGCTCTCCACCGTGGAGCACGACTGGTCGAACACGTTGATGTAGCTGCACGGCCCCGAGGCCAGCGAGGCCGTGCCCTTGACCTGCGCGCCCTTGGGCCGGATGCGCGAGAAGTCGTAGCCCACGCCGCCGCCGCGCCGCATGGTCTCGGCGGCCTCGCGCAGGGCCTCGTAGATGCCGGGGTAGCCGCCGTCGTCCATGCCCTGGATGCAGTCGCCCACGGGCTGCACGAAGCAGTTGATGAGCGTCGCCTGGATGTCGGTGCCGGCGGCGCTCATGATGCGGCCCGCCCCGATGGCCCCCGCACGCAGGTTGGCGAGAAAGCGCGCCTCGTGCGCCGCGCGCTCGGCGGCGGGCTCCACCGAGGCCAGGGCCCGCGCCACGCGGCGGTAGAGGTCCTGCACCTCCGTCTCACCGGGCTTGAGGTACTTTTCGCGCAGCACGTCCAGGCTGATGGGCTGCACGGGGGTGGCGTCGGACGCCACGGGGATGAAGGGGTCGCGTTGCATGTCGCTGGGGCTTCCACGGTGCACAAGGCCCCCGTTTTACTCCGGTGGCCCGCCGCCCGGCTTGCCCAATGTCAACGAGGACGGCGAGGGTTTTTCAGAGGGTGAAAGCGCCTGGGTGTATGCACGGCAGGGCTGCGCGATGGCGGCCCCTCCTGGGCAGCCGGCACGCGCGCTGCCGCGTTTTTTTGTTTCCTGGATCGAAACGCTGTGATTCCCGCGCCGGGGCTTATGCACCCTGGCCGTTGGCGCCATATTCCAGGCAAGGTGCTCCCGGTTCCCGGTGGCACGCCTGCCCATCCCTTCATCCCACCCTTCCTTTTCAGGAATCCACCATGTCCCCCACCGCCGAACTGGCCGCCGAACTCGAAACCGCCATCCACGGGCCCGATGCCACCCAGCTGATCGAGCGCCTGCAGTGGCGCTACGCCACGAAGAAGATGGACCCGGCCCGCCAGGTGCCCCAGGAGAAGGTCGAGCGCATCCTCGAAGCCGCGCGGCTCGCGCCCACCTCCAGCGGGCTGCAGCCGTTCGAGGTGCTGCTCGTCACCCAGCCCGAGGTGCGCCAGCGCATCCAGGCCATCGCGTGGAACCAGGCCCAAATCACCGAGGGCTCGCACCTGCTGGTGTTCGCCGCGTGGGACGACTACACGCCCGAACGCATCAACGCCATGTTCGACTACACCAACGCGGTGCGCGGCTTCAAGAACGAAGGCTGGGAGAACTACCGCAACATGCTGCTGGGGACCTACCCGCAGCGCGGCGCCGAGGTGAACTTCCAGCACGCGGCCCGGCAGGCCTACATCGCCCTGTCCGCCGCGCTGATGGCCGCGGCCTACGAAGCGGTGGACAGCACGCCCATGGAGGGATTCGATCCCGACGCGCTGGATGGCATCCTGAACCTGCGCGCCCGCGGGCTGCGCAGCGTGGCGATCCTGCCGCTGGGCTACCGCCAGGCCGAGCAGGACTGGCTGGCCCCGCTGGCCAAGGTGCGCCGTCCGCGCGAGCAGTTCGTCACCGAGGTGTAAGGCGCAGCCGCGCGCCTGGACCCGGCAGCGCGGCACCTGCATCGCAGGCCCCCGAGGCCCCGCGCATGCCAGCCGATCATCGACCCTGGAATCCGCCGAGGGCATGGCCCTGGCCCGCCAAAGGCCGGTGTGGACTTCAAAGGCGCAGCGCACAAGGTGCTCCGGGTGCATAACACTTGGAGCGTCTACAACACCAGGTTCTCCACGCCAGGAGCCCCCATCAGGCCACATGTCGACCCCAAGGGCGACCTGTCAGGCGCCGAGGAAAGGGTCATTTCTGGAAGGCACTGAAGCTGCCGTGCGGCCACAGGGGCAGCATGGCATCGCAACGGCCTGCCGCCGCCCTGTCAGGGCGCCTTTGCACCGCCCTGCACGGGCGCATCGTAGACACAGCGGAACCCCACGTACACCACGTCAAAGTCGGCCGGCTTCCATTGCATGGACGCGGCCTGCATCTGCGCCGCGCCATACCACCAGGAGCCGCCGGCGGTGAGTGCGGTATCGCCCTGCCGGTCGGCCAGCCATTCCCAGGCGTTGCCGCCCATGTCGTGCAGCGCGTTGACGCCACCGCGCGTGGCACCGGCCGGTGCCAGCCGCGGCCAGGCGTCGGCGCCGCTGGTGTTGGCGCCTTCAGGCGAATCGCCGGTCGGGTACGGGTAGGTGCGGCCCCGCACGAAGCCGGCACGAGTCCCTGCGCCCTGCTCGGTGTAAGCCGCCAGCGTCCATTGGGCGCGGGTGGGTAGGCGGCCTTGCGCCCAGGCGCAGAAGTCACGCGCCTCGTGCCAGTTGACGTGCACGGCGGGCCATTGCGGGCTGACCGGCGGCACGCCGAAGGGGCGGCGGAAGTTCCAGCCAGCGCGGCGCTCCCAGCCGCGGCCCCATTCGTGGCCGCCGCCCTCCCGTTCCGCCGTGGTGACACGGCCGGTGGCTTGCGCGAACTCGGCGAACCGGGCGATGGTGGTTTCGTGTCGATCAATGGCGAAGTCGCCAACGGACACCCGGTCCTGACCTTGTGCGGCCACCGCAAAGAGTGCGCAGGCCGTGCCGTGCAGGATTGCCTTCGGTGTTGTCATCCGTTCACTCCTGGGCCGGCGTGGTGTCAGGCGGGAACCGGCGCCTGGCGCGAGATCAGCCCCTCGCGCCGCAGCGACTCCCAGAACGATGCGGGAATGGTCACACGCATCGACGCCACGTTGGCCTGGACCTGGCCGGGCGCGCGGGCACCGGGAATGATCGCCGAAACCACCGCCGGTGCCGCCGCGAACTGCAGCGCCGCCGTGCGGATATCAATGCCGTGCCGGTCGGCCACCACCGCCAGCCGCGCGCGCTTGTCGGCCGCGCCCGCGGGGATCTGGTCGCTGAAGTGATACCGGTTGCGCCCGCCCAGGAAGCCGTCGTTGAGCGGCGTGCCGACGACCACGGATATGCCCTTGCGCTGCAGTGCCGGGAAGGTGCGCGAGAGCGCCACCTCGTGGTCGAGGATGGAGTACTGGCAGGCCAGCAGCACCACATCGGGCGTCGGCACGTCCGATTCAGCGGCCAGCACGGCGGCGTCGGGCGTGTTGATGCCGAAACCCCAGCCACCAATCATCCCCTGATCGCGCATGCGGGCCAGCTCCCCCATGGCACCGCCGGTGCCCGCCGCAACGGCGAAGTGGTCGCGCCACGTGCCTGGCAGTTCGCTGTTGTCGGGCGACAGGTCGTGGATGTAGACGATGTCGATCTTGGGCAGGCCCAGCCGTTGCAGGCTGTCCTCCACCGAGCGGCGCGCACCGGCCGCCGTGAAGTCGTAGCGATACGCCATGGGCGCGGGCTGCACCCACAGCGCGGCATTGGGCAGCGGCCCGCGGCTGGCCTGAAGCATGCGCCCGACCTTGGTGGACACGACGTAGTCGTCGGGATGCTTGCCGCGCAGGAAGTGGCCCAGCCGGTATTCGCTCAGGCCGTAGCCGTAGAACGGAGAGGTATCGAAGTGGCGCACGCCCGCGTCCCATGCGGCCTGCAACACAGCCTGCGCTTGCGCGTCGCTGAGGGCGGCGAAGATGTTGCCGATCTGCGTGCCGCCCAGGCCGAAGCGGAATGCGGGCCGATAACGTTGCCCGGGAGCAGCCGCTGCATTGCGGGGCAGCGCCCGGTCGGTCATCGGCCCCCGCGTAGCCAGGACGCTGCCCCGCTCGGTGAGCGCGGCAGACAGGCCGGGCGCCTGAGCCCGCGCCAGGGGCGAGGCGGCCAGGCCGGCGAACGTGGCGGCGGTAGTGGTTGCGGCATGCAGGAAGTTGCGGCGGTCCATGATGTTTTGATCCTTGGTGAAATGACGAAGTCCGAACAGCGACGACTCGAGGTCGGACGCGAAAGCCGGGGGGAGTGATGACGCGGCGCGCTCACCGCCGCGCTCGCAATGCCGCCTGGGCCCGGCGGACCAGCCCCTGATACTGGTTCTGCTTGTCGGGATACCAGGGCAGCGACTGCACCTTGCCGAAGCCGGCCAGCGCTTCAACGTAGCGCGCCGTGTGCCCGCGCTGCGACGCGTCAGGCAGCAGTCCCGCGTCGCCGACGGTGACCTGCGCACTGCCGTAGAGCGGTGAGGTGTCCACAACCTTGGCACCAGCGCTGACGTACTGGCCGATGACGTCGTACAGATCGGAGCGGGGCGCGCCAGGCAATCGATCGAACGTCAGGAACGTGGCCGGGCCCAGGCTGCCGCGCGGGAACGTGCGGCGGGTGGACATGCGGTGAGTCACGATGGCCATGGATGCACTCCAAAAAAAACGGTGGGCGGGGTGCGCGGTCGCCCCACGCGCCGCGCAGGGCCCCATGGTCCGCACGCAGCTGACCGATGCCGCTCGAACGGATTACAGATTGGTAATCCAACGCGCAGGGGGTGCAGGCACAATCGGCCCGGAGGTGAAACAGGTGCACAAAGTGCTGGTGATCGAGGACGACCGCGGCGTGGCCGACTATCTGCACCAGGGGCTGTCCGAGTGCGGCTACCGCGTCGATGTGGCGCACGACGGCCCCAGCGGGCGGGCGCTGGCACTGGGTGGCAACTATGCGCTGGTGCTGCTGGACGTCATGCTGCCGGGATGCGACGGCTTCGAGGTGCTGCGCGCCATTCGGGGCAAGGGCGGGCAGCCCGTGCTGATGCTGACGGCACGCGACCGGCTGGACGACAAGGTACTGGGCCTGAATGCGGGTGCGGACGACTACCTCGTCAAGCCGTTCGCCTTTTCCGAACTGCGGGCACGGGTCGAGGCGCTGATTCGCCGGGGCCATGCCAGCATTCAGGAGCAGACCGTGCTGCGCGTCGCCGATCTGGAACTGGACCTGGCAGCGCACAATGTGCGCCGCGAAGGCCGCCGTATTGAGCTGTCTACCAAGGAATTCCAGCTGCTGTCCTTGCTGCTGCGCCGCAAGGGACAGGTGCTGACCCGCACCACGTTGGCCGAACGCGTCTGGAACATCCATTTCGACTCCGACACCAACATGGTGGAAGTCGCGGTGCGGCGCCTGCGCGCCAAGGTGGACGACGCATTCCGCCACAAGTTGATCCACACGGTGCGCGGTGTGGGCTACATCCTGGAGTTCCGCGGGGGTGCAGATGGCGACGCATGAGCCCCGCCGGCGGGCGCCGCATTCCGTGGTGCGCCGCCTGGCGCTGCAGTTGGGCCTGGGCGTGGCGCTGTTGCTGGGTGCGATTTCCGTCGTCGTATACCTGGGGGTACAGACGCTGCAGGAGCAGGCCCAGTCGCGCATCTTGGGCATCAAGGTCCAGAAGCTGGTGGAAACCTCCAGCGCGATGTGGCGACCCGAGAACCAGGACTTTCTGCACCTGCTGCAGACCAACGCCGTCAAGCGCCAGGGCTCGCGGCTGCAACTGCTGCACCCCGACGGCTCGGCGTTCTACCTCGATCCCCACGACGAAGCACACACGCTGTCGCCGCAGGTGCGTTCACGCAGCTTCGAGCTGCGGTCGGCTGACGGACAGCGGTCGCTGCGGGGCCGCTTCGATGTCGATATCGCAGAGGACGAGCAGCGACAGCAGACCCTGGCGCGCCTGCTGGCCCTGGCCACCGCGGCCGGGGCGCTGGTGAGCGCAGGACTCGGATTCGCCGTAGTGCGGCATGGCCTGCGCCCGCTGAGCCAACTGGCCCGGCAGACCCAGGCGATGTCTGCAGGCCGGCGACTCGCGCATCTGCAACTGTCGGCGCGCAGTGCCGAGCTGGCGCCGCTGGTAGACCAGTTCAACGAACTCATCGACCGGCTCGAAGCGGGCCGCGCGCAACTGGAGGCTTTCAATGCCGACGTGGCGCATGAGCTGAGAACGCCGCTCACCGCGCTCATCGGCAAGACCGAGCTGGCGCTGTCGCGACCGCGTGCGGCGCCCGAGTTGGCGCGAACGCTGGCGTCCAACCTGGAAGATCTGGGGCGCATGGCCTCGGTGGTGAACGATATGCTGTTCCTGGCGCGCGCCGACGGAGGGCTGCGCGCGCGTGTGGATGCGCCACGCAATCTGGGTCTGCTCATCACCGAACTGTTCGAGTACCACGAGGCCGACGCCGCTGAGCGGGGCCTGCGGCTAGCCCTGGAAGGCGAGCTCATTCTGCCGGTGGACGAACGGTTGGTGCAGCGCGGCGTCTCCAACCTGCTCAGCAACGCGTGCCGCTATGCCGCGCCAGGCAGCACCGTCCGCGTGAAGCTGGCTGCAGGCGGTGCGGACGGCCCCGGCGTGTCAGTGGCCAACGAGGGGCCACCGATTCCCGAGGCCGCATTGCCTCGCCTGTTCGACCGCTTCTATCGCGGCGACTCGGCCCGGCACCGCGAGGGCATGCACGCGGGCCTGGGACTGTCCATCGTGGCGGCCATCGCCCGCATGCACGGCGGCGATGTCTGGGCGCGCTCGGCGGCCGACGGCACCGAGGTCGGCATGCGCTTCGGGACGGCGCCGGTCGGCTGACGACCTCTCCGCATCTGCGCACGTGCCCGCGCTGCGTGCCGTCGTCGCAACCGTCCCGGGCGTACGGTCTCAGCCATCCCCCCCCACCCCCGCCGCTGATCCGTTGCATCACCGGGTCGCGCCGCGGAAAGGCGCGGGTCGACAGGGCATGGCTTTAGCATGCGCCCATGCACGGCACCCTGTTTCCCTCCCGATCGCCTTCCCGGCATGCAGCCCATCGACTCGGCCCCGCGCCGTGGCCGAGAGGCCCCCGCCTCGCTGCCACCCTGCTGCTGGCCCTGCTCGCCGGCTGCGCGCATGCGCCCCCGGACCCTGTCGCCCCCACCCCCTGGCTCGCCCAGGTCCAGGCCCTGCTGCCCGCCGATGTGCTGCTGATCGGCGAGCAGCACGATGCCCCCGAACACCAGGCGCTGGAGCGCGAGGCCGTGCAGTGGCTCGCCGCGCGCGGACAGCTGGCGGCGCTGGTGATGGAGATGGCCGACAGCGGGCGGGCCACCGACGGACTGCCCCGCGACGCGACTGAAGGCCAGGTGCAGCAGGCGCTCGGCTGGAACGCGGCGGCCTGGCCGTGGGCGCAGTACGGCCCGGTGGCCATGGCCGCGGTGCGGGCCGGCGTGCC
>NZ_BAAJYT010000090.1:0-13906 GCF_057541515.1 Acidovorax sp. KNOB132 | reverse complement strand
TTCGGTCTCCACCTCCACCGTGGCGTGCTTGCCCAGCAGCGCCTTGGGGTCGAGGGACTTGCTCTCGCTCAGCAGATCCACATCCAATACAAACAGCTCGCTCAAGGATTCCTTGCCCTGCAGGCGGTCCGGAAAACTTGGCAGCTTGTTCTCCCAATGGCGTTTGGATCGTGAGCGCGGCGTGTCATCGTGGGCAGGCCCGAAACGGGGCTGTATCGCTGTGGTGGAAGCGGCCATGATGGCTTTCCAATATGACAATTCATCGACAACGCAGTAGACCGGCTGCGCCTGGGTGGATTCCACCATTCAGCGCCATCGCGCTCCCCGCTACGGCCCGGCCATCAAAGACACTCACCCACATCGCCCGCGCCAGAAAGCCTGTTCACATGCCCCGCTTTGCCGCCAACCTGTCCCTGCTCTACCCGGAGTTCGATTTCCTCGACCGCTTCGCCGCGGCCGCACGCGATGGCTTTCGTGCGGTGGAATTTCTCTTTCCCTACGCCCACCCGCCCGCCGAACTGGCGGCGCGCCTGCAGGCCCATGGCCTCGAACAGGTGCTGTTCAACGCGCCACCGGGCCAGTGGGACGCGGGCGAGCGCGGCACGGCCTGCCTGCCGGGGCGCGAGGCGGAGTTCCGCGCCGGCATGGTGCAGGCGATCGATTACGCGCAAGCGCTGCAGTCGCCGCGCATCCACGTGATGGCGGGACTGCTGCCGGCCGGCCGCACGCGGGGCGAGGTGCGCGCCACCTATGTGGCCAATCTGCGCGTGGCAGCCGCGATGGCCGCGCCGCACGGGCTGCAGATCCTCATCGAACCCATCAACGGGCGGGACATGCCCGGCTACTTTTTGAACCGCCAGGACGAGGCCCATGCGCTGCTGGCCGAGATCGGCGCGCCGAACGTTCAGGTGCAGATGGACCTGTACCACTGCCAGATCGTCGAAGGCGACCTGGCCACCCAGATCCGCCAGTACGTGCCCACGGGCCGGGTAGGCCACATCCAGATCGCGGGCGTGCCCGAGCGGCACGAGCCGGATGTGGGCGAGGTCCACTACCCCTACCTGTTCCAGTTGCTGGACGAACTGGGCTACCCGGGCTGGATCGGCTGCGAATACCGGCCCGCGCGCGGCCTGGGACCGGGGGGGACCACCGCCGGGCTGGGCTGGTTGCATCAATCCCGATGAGACGGACCCGGGCCCGCCGGCCACGAGCCGCCCCGATCACTTGTTCAAAGCCTTCTGCACTTCCAGCTGGAACTGGTCGCTGTTGCGCAAGCGCAGGTATTCCTGGTATGCGGCGCGGTACGCCTCTTTCTCCAGGCCATAGGAGTGCGCCAGCACGTCGTAACGGTCCACGCCCGCACGCCGCCACAGCGCGAGGTCGGCAACCACCTCTGCGCGTGTGAGGCGGCTGTCCTTTTCCTGGGCTTCGCCCGGGGGGGTCTGGGCTTGCGCAGGCAGGGCAAGCGATGCGGCCAGGGCGGCGGCCCCGAAAGCGGCCAGCATTGGGCGGGTGAGACGACGGGATGGGTTGGATTTCGTGTTCGGCATGGGAGCTCCTGTGGTGAGGGAGGGAAAGAACAAAGCCTTCCAAGGCACGGGCACGCAAACGGCTCAGCGCCGCTCTGTGCCCGCCGCTGACGCAACGGGTGGCGCCGCATCGGCGAAGCGAAAGGGCCGATCGGCTGGAACGGGCGAAAGGCCGGAAAGGACGGCCGGCGGCGCTTTCTCCGGCACCCACCCGCCGCCCAGCGCCTTGAAGATGGCAATGGCCGATCGCGCGGATTCCGTTTGCGCCTGGACCTGCCCATCGAGCACGCCGAGCAGCGCCTCGTCGGCCTGCAGGACTTCGATCAGGCTGACGACGCCCTTGTCGAAAGCGGCCGCCGAAGCATCCCGCGCCCGCGTGAGCGCGTCGGCACCCGCAGCCAACAGGTCGGCCTGTTCCCGTCGGCGCTGGAACGAGGACAGCGCGTTTTCCACCTCCTCGGTTGCGCGCAGCACGGCGTGGCGATAGCCTGCCAGTGCCTCGGCCTCCTGTGCCTCGGCGTACCGGATCTGGGCGTCAATGCGGCCGAAGTCGAACAGCCGCCAGCGCAGGCCCACGGTGGCGCCGGCCTGAGCCGCCCCGCCGGTGAAGAGGTTGCCGCTGGAAATGGCGGTGGCGCTGCCCAGCAGGCCGCTGAGCGAGACCTTCGGGTAATACTCGGCCACGGCAACGCCGATGCGTGCGCTGCTGGCGGCCAGCCGCCGCTCGGCGGCGATCAGGTCCGGACGGCGGCGCAGCAAGTCGCCCGGCGCACCGCCGGATCCGATCTGCGGCAGTGCCGGCACGGGGCGGGGGACGGACAACGCGGCGCGATGGGTGCCCGGATGGGTGCCCAGCATCACGTCCATTGCGTTCATCGCGGCTTCCAGGGCTGCCTGCGATACGGGGATCGAGGCCTTTACCCGCGCGAGCGCCCCTTCGGCCTGGCGCAGTTGCAACTCCGACGCCAGGCCCTTGTCGAACCGCAACTGGATCATGGAGAGCAGCCCCTGCTGTGTCTTGACCTGCCGTTGCGCAATCTCGATGCGCGCCTGCAGGCCACGCACCATGATGTAGGTGTCGGCGATCTGCGCAGCCACCGCCAGCCGCACCGCGGCCGCTCCCGCTTGCGACCCTTCGAAGTCGGCCCGGGCGCCTGGATCCCGCGCTCGAGCCCCCCGAAAAAGTCCAGCTCCCAACCGGCGGAGAGATTGGCCTCATACGCGCTGCCGTAACGATCGAAGCCGGGGGACGAATTCAGCACCTGCCCCAGCGGGGTTTCCACTGACTGGTAAGCCCTCGATGCCTGTGCCGCAACGCCCACTGCCGGTGCCAATGCGGCCCCGGCGGCCTGCAGCCCTGCCCTGGCCTGCAATACACGGGCTGACGCCTGGGCAAGCTCCCCGTTTTGCTCCAGCGCCAGCGTGACGAAATGGGTGAGCTGCGGATCACCGAAGGCCGGCCACCATGCGGCAAGGTCGGCATCCGCAAGGGCGGTTCCCGGGCTTTGCCGGGCCTGGCCAGAGTCGCCTTGGTATGCGCCGGGCATGGCCGGCACCGGCCGTACGTAATCCGGGCCGACCGCACATCCGGCGGACAGCGTGGCGACGAGGGTCATCAGAGCATGGCGAGTGCGAAACATGGGGAAATACGGTGGCTTGGATGTTGTGACTATATACGTTATTAGTCACTCGTTGTGATATTTTTGGCAGGGCGTTAAGCTCAGACCCATGAGTACCCCTACCGCTTCACCGATGCCCACGCGCGGCCCCGCCGATCACGACGTGCGGGCACAGATCGCCACCGCCGCCAAAGAGCACTTCAGCCGCTATGGCTACGAAAAAACCACCGTGTCCGACCTGGCAAAGGCCATCGGCTTCTCCAAGGCCTACGTCTATAAATTCTTCGAATCGAAGCAGGTCATCGGCGAGATGATCTGCACCCACTGCCTGGCGGAAATCGAGGCCGAGATCCGACAGGCGGTGGAGGAGGGAGGCCACCCTCCCGAACAGCTGCGGCGCATGTTCAAGGCGATCGTGCAGTCCACGCTGAAGCTGCTGTCCCAGGACAGCAAGCTTTATGAGATCGCCGCGTCGGCGGCCACGGAAGGCTGGCAGTCTGCGGCCGCGTATGAAAAAACGCATACGGCAGCTCCTCAACGAGATCCTCGAGGCGGGGCGCAAGTCGGGCGATTTCGAGCGCAAGACACCGTTGGACGAGGCCGGCGACGCCATCTTCCTCGTCATGCGGCCGTACCTGAATCCCTGGCTGCTGCAACACAGCCTTCACCACGCGGAGCGCGCTTCGAGCCAACTGGCCAACCTGGTGCTGCGCAGCCTTTCGCCTTGAACCGAACTTGTGACCATTGACATTAATGGTCACAAATCACAAAATCGAGTCCTGATTGTTTTTCAGGACTCCCATGCCTCGGCACTGCTCCCTGCCCCTTGCCGCGCTCTTTGCGCTGCCGCTTGCCCTTGTCGCCTGCGGCAAAAACCAACCCCCTGATCCCCGGACCGAGCCCCCTTTGGTGCGCACCGCTGTGGTTGCCCCCGGCAACGCGAGCCTGCGGGCTTTCACGGGCACAGTGGCCGCCCGCGTCCAGAGCGATCTGGGTTTTCGCGTTCCGGGCAAGGTGCTGGAGCGGCTGGTGGACGCAGGGCAGACCGTCAAGCGAGGCCAATTGCTGCTGCGCATGGACCCCATCGACCTGCGGCTTGCAGCAAACGCCCAGCAGGAATCGGTTGCGGCAGCCAAGGCCCGCGCCGAGCAGGCGAGCGACGAAGAGGCGCGGTACCGCGATCTGCGCGGCACCGGCGCCATCTCCGCGTCGGCTTATGACCAGGTCAAGGCGGCGGCCGACTCGGCAAAGGCCCAGCTCAAGGCCGCACAGGCGCAGGCGGAGGTCGCGGGGAACACCACGCGTTATGCCGAGCTGGTCGCCGATGCCGATGGTGTGGTGATGGAAACGCTGGCCGAGCCCGGCCAGGTGGTGGGTGCGGGCCAGACGGTGGTACGCATCGCGCGCTCCGGCAAGCGGGAAGCGGTCATCCACGTGCCCGAAACGCTTCGGCCCACCGTGGGCTCCAACGCGCAGGCGACGCTATTCGGCAGCGAAGGCACGCCGGTGCAAGCCCGGCTGCGCCAGCTGTCCGATTCGGCCGACCGCGTGACCCGCACCTTCGAGGCACGCTATGTGCTCGAAGGCCCGCTGGCACAGGCGCCCCTCGGAACCACCGTCACGGTGCGCCTTCCGGGCGGCGGCCGCCCTGGAGCCCCTGCCTTGCGGGTCCCCCTGGGCGCCATCGTGGACGAGGGCCAGGGCGCTGCCGTGTGGCAGGTCCAGGGCACGCAGGTGTCTCGCCGGCCCGTCTCGATCGCCAGCATCGAGGACGACCACGCCTATGTCACGGGCTCGCTCAAGGCAGGCGACACGATCGTGGCGCTTGGGGCCCACCTGCTGCGCGAAGGGGCCTCCGTCCGCTTGGCAGACGCAGTGCCGGTGAAGACGCTGGCGCCTGCGGGAGCCGGCCGTGAGTGAGGGACGCTTCAACCTTTCCGCGCTGGCGGTCCGCGAGCGCTCCATCACGCTCTTCCTGATCCTCCTGATCTCGCTGGCGGGCGTGGTCTCTTTCCTGAAACTGGGCCGCGCCGAGGACCCCGCCTTCACCGTCAAGGTGATGACCATCGTCACGGCATGGCCTGGTGCAACAGCGCAGGAAATGCAGGATCAGGTGGCTGAAAAGCTCGAAAAGCGGTTGCAGGAACTGCGCTGGTACGACCGCACCGAAACATTCACCCGGCCAGGACTGGCGTTCACCACCCTCACGCTACAGGACTCGACCCCGCCGTCCACGGTGCAGGAAGAGTTCTACCAGGCGCGCAAGAAACTCGGCGACGAGGCCCGCAACCTCCCGGGCGGCGTGATCGGCCCGATGGTGAACGACGAATACGCCGACGTCACGTTCGCCTTGTATGCCCTCAAGGCGCAGGGCGAGCCGCAGCGGGTACTGGCCCGCGATGCGGAAGCGCTGCGGCAGCGCCTGCTGCACGTGCCAGGGGTCAAGAAAATCAACATCATTGGCGAGCAATCCGAGCGCATCTATGTCGAGTTCTCACACGAGCGGCTGGCAACGCTGGGCATCGGACCGCAGGAGATATTCACCGCGTTGAACAACCAGAACGCGCTGACCCCCGCGGGCTCCATCGAAACGAAGGGCCCGCAGGTCTTCATCCGCATCGATGGCGCGCTGGACGAACTGCAGAAAATCCGCAACACCCCGATCGCCGCGCAGGGCCGCACGGTGGTGCTCTCGGACATTGCCACCGTCAAGCGTGGCTACGAAGACCCCTCGACCTTTCTGATCCGCAACGGCGGAGAACCGGCATTGCTGATCGGCGTGGTCATGCGCGATGGCTGGAACGGCCTCGACCTGGGCAAGGCGCTGGACACCGAGGTGACAGCGATCAACGCCGGCATGCCGTTGGGCATGGCCCTGTCCAAGGTCACCGATCAATCCGTGAACATCAATGCCTCGGTGGATGAATTCATGGTCAAGTTCTTCGCGGCCCTCGTGGTTGTGATGGTGGTCTGCTTCGTCAGCATGGGCTGGCGCGTGGGCGTGGTGGTGGCCGCCGCCGTGCCCCTCACGCTGGCCGCGGTGTTCGTGATCATGGCGGCCACCGGCAAGAACTTCGACCGCATCACGCTCGGCTCGCTCATCCTCGCACTGGGCCTGCTGGTGGACGACGCCATCATTGCGATCGAGATGATGGTGGTGAAGATGGAGGAAGGCTTCAGCCGCACGGCCGCTTCCGCCTACGCATGGAGCCACACCGCAGCGCCGATGCTCTCGGGAACGCTGGTCACCGCCGTGGGTTTCATGCCCAACGGCTTCGCGCGCTCTACCGCGGGCGAATACACCAGCAACATGTTCTGGATCGTGGGCATCGCGCTGATCGTCTCCTGGGTGGTCGCGGTGGTGTTCACGCCCTACCTGGGCGTGAAGATGCTGCCAGACCTGAAGAAAATCGAAGGTGGCCACGCTGCGATGTACGACACGCCGCGCTACGCCCGCTTTCGCCGCACGCTGGAAAGCGTCATCGCGCGCAAGTGGCTCGTGGTGGCCGCCGTCGTACTGGCGATGGTGCTGGCCGTACTGGGCATGGGCGTCGTGAAAAAGCAGTTCTTCCCGACATCGGACCGCCCCGAAGTGCTGGTGGAAATCCAGATGCCGTATGGCACGTCAATTGATCAGACCAGCGTGGCCACGGAAAAAGTGGAAACGTGGCTGTCAAAACAGCCCGAGTCGAAAATCGTCACGGCCTATGTCGGCCAGGGTGCGCCCCGTTTCTTCCTGGCCATCTCGCCGGAACTGCCGGACCCGTCGTTCGCGAAGATCGTGGTGCGCACCGACAACCAGGATGAGCGCGAAGCCCTCAAGGCGCGCCTGCGCGATGCGATTGCCCAGGGGCTAGCCCCCGAGGCCAGGGTTCGCGTCACGCAGTTGGTGTTCGGCCCCTACTCGCCTTTTCCGGTGGCCTACCGCGTTTCGGGACCTGACCCCGCAAAGCTGCGCGTGATCGCATCGCAGATGCAAGAGACGATGCAGTCGGATCCGATGATGCGCACGGTGAACGTGGACTGGGGCGTTCGCACCCCGGCACTGCACTTCAAGCTGCAGCAAGACCGCCTGCAGGCCGTCGGCCTGACATCGGCCGGGGTAGCCCAGCAATTGCAGTTCCTGCTCAGCGGCGTACCCGTGACATCGGTGCGCGAAGACATCCGCACGGTCCAGATCACGGCCCGGTCCGCTGGCGCGAACCGTCTGGACCCGGCAAAGGTTGCGGACTTCACGCTCACGACGGTGACGGGCCAGCGAATTCCGCTCTCGCAATTGGGCGAGTTCGAGATCCGCATGGAAGAACCGATCCTGCGGCGCCGCGACCGCATGCCGACCATCACGGTACGGGGCGACATTGCGGAGGACCTGCAGCCACCGGACGTGTCCACAGCGATCTCCCGGAAATTGCAGCCGATCAAGGATGCATTGCCAGCGGGCTACCGCATCGATGAAGCAGGCGCCATCGAGGAGTCCGGCAAAGCGATGGCGGCGATGATTCCCCTGTTCCCGATCATGATCGCCGTGACCCTGATGATCATCATCCTGCAGGTACGCTCGATGTCCGCGATGGTGATGGTGTTCCTGACCAGCCCGCTGGGCCTGATCGGCGTCGTGCCCATGCTCCTGCTGTTCCAACAACCGTTCGGCATCAACGCGCTCGTCGGGCTGATCGCACTGTCGGGGATCCTGATGCGCAACACCCTGATTCTGATCGGGCAGATCCAGCACAACGAACAGGAGGGACTTGACCCGTTCCACGCCGTCGTGGAGGCCACCGTGCAGCGGGCCCGCCCGGTCATCCTGACCGCTTTGGCGGCCGTCCTGGCGTTCATTCCGCTCACGCATTCGGTTTTCTGGGGAACGCTGGCGTACACCCTGATCGGCGGCACCTTGGCGGGGACGGTGCTGACACTGGTCTTCCTGCCCGCCATGTATTCGATCTGGTTCGGAATCCAGCCTGCGGGGCCAAAGCCGGGGACCGCCATGGCCGCGTGAACCCGCATGCGCCGTGGTTGTCCCGGGGTGCGGGACGACTCGGGCGCCCCTGAGCGCCGGCCGGCGCGGGAAAAGCCGCCGCGCTCCGGGCCTTGCGCCATTGGCTGACACAGCGGGCGGCCCAACGGGGATGAAATGGCACATCGCCCGGCGCCTCGCCCGCCGGCCTGTCCTTCACTCCCACCGACCATTCCCATGCCACGCCTTTCCCAGAAAACCGCCCTCGTCACCGGCAGCACCCAGGGCATCGGTGCCGCGATCGCGCTGCGCTTCGCCCGCGAGGGCGCCGACGTCGTGCTCAATGGCCGCAAGCCCGATGGCGGCCCGCGCGAACTCATCGAACAGATCCAGGCACTGGGCCGCCGCGCGGTCTACGTGCCGGCCTACATCGGCACCGCCAGCGCGGCCACCGCGCTGGTCGAGCGCGCGGTCGAGGCGCTGGGCGGCCTGGACATCCTGGTCAACAACGCCGGCGTGGAGCGCCATGCCGATTTCTGGGACGTGACCGAAGAAGACTACGACCTGGTGATGGACACCAACGTGAAGGGCCTGTTCTTCGCCACCCAGGCTTTCGTTCGCCACCGCCGCGCGCTGCAGCGCGGAGGCGCCGTGGTGAACATCAGCTCGGTGCACGAAGAGATCGCGTTCCCCCACTTCGCCTCGTACTGCGCCAGCAAGGGTGCGCTGCGCATGCTGGCGCGCAATCTGGCGAGCGAACTGGCGCCGCTGTCCATCCGCATCAACAACGTGGCGCCGGGCGCGATCGCCACGCCCATCAACGAAAAACTGCTGAACGACCCGGCCAAGCTCAAGGCGCTGCAAGCGCAGATCCCCATGGGCCGGCTGGGTGTGCCGGAGGACGTGGCAGGGCTGGTCGCGTTCCTGGCGAGCGAGGACGCGGGCTACATCACCGGCGGCACCCATTCGGTGGATGGCGGGCTGACCTACCACTACACGGAGCAGTGACCGCGAGTCCGTGGCATGCGGCCGCAACGGCCGGTCACGCGCGGACGCCTGCGGCTGAAGACCCTGCATGAAAATGGCCTGCGCCGCCGTATCCACCCCGCAATATTGCTATACATTCGCCGATCGTGACCGCGGTCCCGCCAAGGCACAGTACCGGTTCGTCCAATGTGACTCCACCGTCCTTTGGAGGTGCAGGAATCGGCTGGCAAGCCGAGGAATGGGCCGCAGGCGATGGGGCAGCGGAGCCCGCCCGCTGATGCCCGCGTTTTGCACCGTTCACCGAGGCTGCCCCTTCCAGGCAATCTTCCGAACGGATTTCGAATGTCCATGGCGCACGGAATGCGATGCCAGCCACCCAGCCCTTTGCACTGATTGCCGATCTGCAGCGTCTCAACCAGCAACTGGTGGAACTGCCCTGCCCTGCCTGCGGCGGGCACGATCCCCATCTGATATGGCGCCGTGACCGTTACTTTCTGACAGTGAACCTGTCGAGCTGTCGCGCTTGTGGCCTGGTGTATCTGGCGCGCGGGCTGCAGGGCGAGGCGCAGGACCGGTTCTATGCCCATTTCTATCCCCGCCTGATGAAGCAGCCGCCCGACGCCCACAGCCTGTGGAACTACCGGATGATCGCCGGCTATCGGCACAGCGAGATCAGCGCGGTGATCGGTCCGATCGACTCGGTGCTGGACATCGGCGCAGGCCTGGGCTTTTTCCTCGATGCCTGCCGCGGCCATGGCTGTGGGCAATATCTGGGACTGGAGCCCGGGGGACCGCAGCGCGAGCATGCCGTGCACACGCTCGGACTGGGTGGGCATGTCCTCGACCGGGGTCTGGACGAAGGAACGGTGCTGCCTTTCCGGCCCCGGCTGATCACCCTGTTCCATGTCCTGGAGCATCTGGAGGATCCGGGGAAGGCGCTGCAGCGGGCAGCGGCGCTGATCGATCCCGAGGGATGGCTGGTCATCGAGGTGCCCGACATCCGAGCGCCATGGCGCGGACTCGGCCTGCAGCAGGTTCACGTATCGCACCGCAGCTACTTTTGCGAGGCCACCCTCACGGCCTTGCTGCAACGCAACGGGTTCGGCGTGCACCGCACGGTGCGGGAACCCCACGGCATCTACGAAGGCAACCTGCGCATGTACGCTCGGCCGGGGTTCCAGGCGCGGCAGGCCAGCCCACTGTCGCCGCCCTCCCCCTCGGCACTGGCCGAGTTGAAAGCGCATGTGCTCCGGCACATCAGTCCCTGGAGCCTTCGCAATGGCTATCCCCGTTCGGCCATACGCCTTTGCAAGTTGTCGATGAAAGGCCACTGACCGTCCCCGAGGCGCAGGCCTCAGACCCCGTCGCCCAGTTCCCGCCGTGTGGGTAACCCGTCCGAGTCGCCCGGGAACTGCACCACCCGCGCGCCGATGGCGTTGCCGCGCGCCGCGGCGCGGGCCAGGTCCAGCCCTTCGAGCAGGCCGCTGACCACGCCCACCGCGAAGCCGTCACCAGCGCCGACCGTGTCCACCACGCGAGCCACCGGGCACCCGGGCGCGGTGCCCCGCGCACCGCCCTGCTGGGCGTAGAAGGCGCCTTCCGGCCCGAGCTTGACAACCACCTGCCGCGCGCCCTGGGCGAGGTAGAAGTCAGCCACGGCCCCGGGGGTATCGCGCCCTGTGAGGGTGCGGCCTTCGCCCAGGCCCGGCAGCACGGTGTCGCACAGCGCCGCCAAGGCATTGATGCATTCGGCCATGGCGCCAGGCGAGGGCCACAGCCGGGGCCGCAGGTTGGGGTCGAACGAGATCGTGGCGCCCGCCGCGCGCGCCTGCCGCGCGAGGTGGAAGACCAGCTCGCGCGTGCTGGGCGACAGCGCCGGCGTGATCCCGGTCAGGTGCAGATGGCGCGCCGGGAACGCGCCTTGCGGCGCATCGGCCAGGCCCAGGTGGCTCGCGGCCGAGCCCTTGCGGAAATATTCGATCTGCGGGTCGCTGCCGTCCTCGGCGCGGGTTTTGAGCATGAATCCCGTGGGGTGCGCGGCATCGGTGGCGACGTGGCGCCGGTCGATGCCCTCGCGCTCCATCTCGCCCTGCAGGAAGCGGCCGAACGAATCCGCACCCAGCCGCGTGATGTAGCCGGTGCGCAGCCCCAGCCGCGCCAGGCCGGTGGCCACGTTCAGCTCGGCGCCGGCCGCCGCGCGGCGGTAGTCGGCCACGGTGTGCAGCTCGCCCGGGACGGTGGCCATGAAAAGCGCCATGGGCTCGCCCACGGTCAGAGCATCGAGCGCAGGGGAGTCGGGTTGCATCGGGGCGTCGTCCATTGAGTGGGTCATCGGTCCGTCGTCACATCACGGCCCCAAGCTGCCAGGGCAGGAATTCGTTGTCGCCCAGGCCGTTGTCCTCGCTCTTGCTGCGCTGGCCCGAAGCCGTGGCGATCATGAGGCGAAACAGCGCCTCGCCGGCCTCGGCAATGCTCTGGCGCCCTTCCACGATGCCGCCGCAGTCGAAGTCCATGTCGAGCGCCATGCGCTGGAACATGGGCGTGTTGGTGGCCAGCTTGAGCGAGGGCGTGGGCTTGCAGCCGTAGGTGGAGCCCCGGCCGGTGGTGAAGCAGATCAGGTTGGCGCCGCCGGCCACCTGGCCGGTGGCAGACACGGGGTCGTAGCCGGGCGTATCCATGAAGACCAGGCCCTGCGTGCGCACGGGCTCTGCGTAGCCCACCACGTCCATCAGTCCGCTGGAGCCGGCCTTGGCGACCGCGCCCAGCGACTTTTCCAGGATGGTGGTGATGCCACCGGCCTTGTTGCCGGGCGAGGGGTTGTTGTTCAGGTCGCCGCCGTGCAGCGCCGCGTAGCGCTCCCACCAGGCCAGGCGCTCCAGCAGCTTGGCCGCGACCTGGGGTGTGGCGGCGCGGTGCGTGAGCAGGTGCTCGGCGCCGTAGATCTCGGGCGTCTCCGACAGGATGGCGGTGCCGCCATGGCGCACCAGCAGGTCCACCGCCGCGCCCAGCGCCGGGTTGGCGCTGATGCCCGAGTAGCCGTCCGATCCACCGCACTGCAGGCCCACCGCCAGGTGCCGCAGCGGCACCGGCTCGCGCCGCGCTGCGTTGGCCTGCACGAGCATGTCACCGAGGATGGCCTTGCCGTGCGCGATGGTCTCGCGCGTGCCGCCCTCGTCCTGGATGGTGAGCGTGGCGAACAGGCCGGGCGCGCGCGCCGTCAGCGTCTCCACCAGCGGAGCGATCTGGTTGACCTCGCAGCCCAGGCCGATGACCAGCACGCCCGCGAAGTTGGGGTGGTTGGCATAGCCGCGCAGCGTGCGCTGCAGCAGTTCCAGCCCCTCGCCATTGCCACCCATGCCGCAGCCGCTGCCGTGGGTGATGGCGACCACGCCGTCCACCTGCGGGTACGCGGCCAGCGCCTCGCCCTTGAAGGCGTCGGCGATGTGGCGGCACACGGTGGCCGAGCAGTTCACGCTGGCGATCACGCCCAGGTAGTTGCGTGTGGCCACGCAGCCGTCGGCGCGCACGAAGCCGTCGAAGGTCAGCGTTTCTTGCAACGCGCCCGATGCGGGCGTGGGCCGGTAGCCCGCGCCCGCGCTGTGGCCGTGGCTCGATGCCGCCATGCCCACGTTGTGCACGTGCACGTGGTCGCCGGCCGCGATGTCGGCCGTGGCCGTGCCGATGCCCTGGCCGTACTTGAGCACGGCCGCGCCGCGCGGGATGGGCACGAGCGCCACCTTGTGGCCCGAAGCGATGGGCTCCCGGACCTGCACGGCGTGCCCGCCGATGGTCAGGCGCGTGCCGGCCTCCAGCGCCTGGCGCGCCACGGCCACGTTGTCGGCGGCGCCCAGCTGGAGGGCCAGGGGCGGGGTGGGCTGCAGATCGGTGGTCATCGTCGGGGCTGCGCGGCAGGGTCGGTGGCAAGCAAGGAATGAAAGGATCAGGCGGCGGCCAAGGCCGCCTTCAGACGTGGCTGGGCCAGGTGCGGGGCGTGCTCGGCCGCCAGGGCCACCAGGGGGCCGAAGCGGCGCTGCTTTTTTTGCGCATGGTTCTGTGCGATGTCGGCGATGCGATGGTCCAGGAACGGGTTTTCGAAGCGCTCGCGCACATCGACGAGGTAGGCCTCGGCCTGCGCGCGCGCGCCCAGGGCGCCGAACACGGGCAGGATCTCCTCGGCCCAGAGCGCCTCCAGCCCGGCACGCAGCGCGGCATCGGCCATGGCCTCGCGCACGGTCTCGCCGGCGGCGCGGCCTTCCTGCTGCCAGCGCTCGGCCAGGTAGGTATGGCCGGCATTGAGCAGCAGCAGCTTGAGCCGCTCGTAGAACGCCAGGTCGTCGGTGAGCACGATGGCCGGGTGCGTGCACGGCAGCGTGAGGCGCGGGTGGCGTTCGATCACCCACACGGCATAGGGCTCGGCCACCGCGCCCACGGGCGCGATGGCCTCGGACACGATGCGGTCCACCAGCGAGTTGCCCCACACGCAGTGCGCCGTGAGCCAGTCGGTGCATTCGGCCGGCAGCGCCCATTGGCGCGCCAGGCCCGCGACCACATCGCGCAGCACGTCGCCGTTGCGCTCGACCAGTTCGCACGGCAGCAGCGTGATCGGCGCCTGCGGCGCGGCCTGCCAGCGGCCGTGCAGCAGCACCAGCAGCTTGGCGGGAAAGCTGTGCGGCGGCGCGCTGCCTGGGCGCAGCGCGGCGGGGCCGTCGCGGTCGTCGAGCAGGTAGCCGCGGTCTGCGGTGTTGGAGACGATCACGCGCACCGGGCCGGCCACGGCGGCGCGCAGCTCGGGCCAGTGCGTGGCGGCCTGCCAG
>NZ_BAAJYT010000089.1:0-14169 GCF_057541515.1 Acidovorax sp. KNOB132 | reverse complement strand
CCACCACGGCGAATCCCCGGCCCTGCTCACCCCGGCGCGGGCCGGCCTCCACCGCCGCGTTCAGCGCCAGGAATGGTTTGGTCGCTGGAAGGCGATGCCGTCGATCACCGCCGTGATCTCGGCCATGCGGCTCGCCCCCTGCTGGATGGCCTCGACCGACTGCACCGCCCGGCCCATGGCCTGCGCGCCCGCATCGGCCGAGGTGCGTACCTGGGCCGCCTGCTGGTCCGCCGAGCGGGCGGTTTCGGCGTTCTGCTGCACTGTGGAGGACAGTTGTTCGACGCTCGCGGCGGTCTGCTCCAGATTGGCGGCCTGCTGCTCGGTGCGCTCGGCCAGCGCCCGGTTGTCCGCGGCCAGGCTTTCGCCGGCGTGGGCGACCAGCGCGGCATTGCTGCGGATGTCGGCCACCATCGACGACAGCATGAGCACCATGCGCTCCAGCAGGCCACCCAGTCGCGCCATTTCGTCCTGCCCCGCGATGCGCGGCCGCGCTCCCAGGTCGCCGCGCGCCGCGCTGTCCATGGCATGGGCCAGCACCGCGAGGTCGTCCGCCATGCCGCGGTGCATCGCCGCCGCCAGGTAGGCGACCAGACCGCTTCCGGCAGCGAACCACCACCAGCGGCCCTGCGTGGCCAGCGCCAAGGCCAGCATCGAAGCCAACGCGGTGCCCGACAGCAGCGCCATCTTGGCGGGCAGCGCCAGGCGGCGCATCAGCCGCACGCCCGGCCCCATTGGCGAAAATGAACCCATTCCGATGTCTCCCCAAGCGCTTTTAGTGCGCGAATGCTAAAGGCTGCGACTTACGCGCGATTGACGCGCGCCGAACCCGAAACCGTGCCACCGGCGGCGAACACGGCGCGCGCCGGCCCGTCTCCACCGCCCCGCCAACCCCTTCCCGGGGCCACTGCGGGTGGGCGCGTACCCGGCGGAAGGCGGCGCTCCATCCACCATAATGGCGGCCCATGAATCCCCTGCTCTCCCACCTGCAGCCCTACCCCTTCGAGCGGCTGCGACAGCTCTTCGCGGGGGTCACGCCCCCCGCGTCGTACCGCGCCATCAGCCTCGGCATGGGGGAACCCCGCCACCCCACGCCTGCCTTCATCAAGGAAGCGCTCACCCAAAGCCTGTCGGGCCTGGCCAGCTACCCCGCCACGGCCGGCGAGCCGCGACTTCGCCAGACCTGCGCCGACTGGATGCAGCGGCGCTACGGCCTGGCGGTGGACGCCGCCACCCAGGTGCTGCCCATCAACGGATCGCGCGAGGCGCTGTTCGCCTTCGCGCAGACCATCATCGACCCAACGCGCGCGGGCGCAACGGTGGTTTGCCCCAATCCCTTCTATCAAATCTACGAAGGCGCGGCGTTGCTGTCGGGCGCCACGCCCTACTACGCGCCCAGCGACCCGGCCCGCAACTTCGCCGTGGACTGGGACAGCGTGCCCGAGGGCGTCTGGCAGAACACGCAGCTGCTCTTCGTGTGTTCCCCGGGCAATCCCACAGGCGCGGTCATGCCGCTGGCCGAATGGCAAAAGCTCTTCGAGCTGAGCGACCGCCACGGCTTCGTCATCGCCTCGGACGAGTGCTACAGCGAGATCTACTTCCAGGGCGAGCCGCCGCTGGGCGGGCTGGAGGCCGCGGCCCAGCTCGGCCGCGCCGATTTCCGCAACCTGGTCGCCTTCACCAGCCTGTCCAAGCGCAGCAACGTGCCCGGCTTGCGCAGCGGCTTCGTGGCGGGCGATGCCCGGCTGATCCAGGCCTTCCTGCTCTACCGCACCTACCATGGCAGCGCCATGGGCCCGGCCGTGCAGGGCGCGAGCATCGCAGCCTGGAACGACGAGCAGCACGTGGACGAGAACCGCGCGCTCTACCGCCGCAAGTTCGAAGAAGTCACGCCGCTGCTGGCCCGCGTGATGGACGTGGCGCTGCCCGACGCGGGCTTTTACCTCTGGGCCCGCGTGCCCGACGCCCTGGGCCTGACCGATGCGCAGTTCGCCCGCGAACTGCTCGCTCAATACAATGTGACGGTGCTGCCCGGCAGCTACCTCGCCCGCGAGGCCGGCGGCGTCAACCCCGGCGCGCAACGCATCCGCATGGCCCTGGTGGCCGAAGCCGAAGAATGCGTGGAGGCAGCCCAGCGCATCGTGCAATTCATCCAATCCCATCCCTGAACCGACCCATGACCCAACAACTTCAGACCCTCATCGACAACGCCTGGGACAACCGCGCCAGCCTCTCGCCCGCCGCGGCCCCCAAGGAGGTGCAGGATGCCGTGGAACACGTGATCGCCGAGCTGAACAACGGCAAGCTGCGCGTGGCCACGCGCGAAGGCGTGGGCCAGTGGACGGTGCACCAGTGGATCAAGAAGGCCGTGCTGCTGTCGTTCCGCCTCAAGGACAACGAAATCATGAAGGCCGGCGAGCTGGGCTTCTACGACAAGGTGCCCACGAAGTTCGGCCACCTGTCGGCCCAGGAAATGGCCGCCACCGGCGTGCGCGTGGTGCCCCCCGCCGTGGCGCGCCGCGGCAGCTACATCGCCAAGGGCGCCATCCTGATGCCCAGCTACGTGAACATCGGCGCCTACGTGGACGAAGGCACCATGGTCGATACCTGGGCCACCGTGGGCAGCTGCGCCCAGGTGGGCAAGAACGTCCACCTGTCCGGCGGCGTGGGGCTGGGCGGCGTGCTGGAGCCGCTGCAGGCCAACCCGACCATCATCGAGGACAACTGCTTCATCGGCGCGCGCTCGGAGATCGTCGAAGGCGTGATCGTGGAAGAGAACTCCGTCATCTCGATGGGCGTGTACATCGGCCAGAGCACCCCCATCTACGACCGCGCCACCGGCGAGACCAGCTTCGGCCGCGTGCCGGCCGGCTCGGTCGTGGTGAGCGGCAACCTGCCCAAGGACAATGGCCGCTACAGCATGTACGCCGCCATCATCGTCAAGAAGGTGGATGCCAAGACCCGCTCCACCACCAGCCTGAACGACCTGCTGCGCGACTGACAGCACCGCACGCCGCACCACCCCGGATCCGATCCGCCCGTCCACCCGCGACCCGCACCCCGACGAACGAAAGAGCAATCCCCATGAGCACGATGGAACGGATTCTTCGACTGATGGCCGAAAAGCGGGCGTCGGACGTGTACCTCTCGGCCAACGCGCCGGCGCTGATCAAGATCAACGGCGAGTGCGTGCCGATCAACAGCCAGGTGCTTCCGGCCGACGCGCCGAAGAACCTGCTGGCCGAGATCGTCTCGCCCGACCGCATCGAGGAGCTGGAGGAAACCGGCGAACTCAACATGGGCGTGCCGCTCACCGGTGTCGGGCGCTTTCGCGTGAGCGCCATGCGCCAGCGCGGCAGCTACGCGGTGGTGATCCGCTTCATCGCGCAGCACATTCCGCCGCTGGCCTCGCTGAACCTGCCGCCGGTGCTGAGCGACCTCATCCTGGAAAAGCGCGGGCTGCTGCTGGTCGTCGGCGCCACGGGCTCGGGCAAGAGCACCACGCTCGCCTCGATGATCGACAGCCGCAACGAGCAACTCACCGGCCACATCCTGACCGTGGAAGACCCGGTCGAATACCAGTTCCGCAACAAGAAGTCGATCGTGAACCAGCGTGAGATCGGCGCCGACACGCAGTCGCTGCAGACCGCCCTGAAAAACGCCCTGCGCCAGGCGCCCGACGTGATCCTGATCGGTGAAATCCGCGACCGCGAGACCATGTCCGCCGCCATCGCCTATGCGCAGTCGGGGCACCTGTGCCTGGCCACCCTGCACGGCAACAACAGCTACCACGCGCTCAACCGGATTTTGAGCTTCTACCCCGTCGAGGTGCGTCCCACCATGCTGGGCGACCTGGGCTCGGCGCTCAAGGCCATCGTGTCGCAGCGCCTGGTTCGCACCCCGGCCGGCGAGCGCGTGCCCGCCGTCGAGGTCATGCTCAACACCAAGCTGGTGGGCGACCTGATCGAGAAGGGCGACTTCTCGGGCGTGCGCGAGGCCATGGAGAAGTCCATGGCCGAAGGCTCTCAGACGTTCGAGGAGGCGCTGGCCCAGCTCATCCTCGAAGGCCGCATCGACCGCAAGGAAGGCATGGCCTATGCCGACTCGCCCACCAACCTGATGTGGCGGCTGCAGAACGATTTCTCCCTGGCCTCCAAGAACGCCAAAGCCCAGAGCGAGGCCGCGCGGGAAGAGGAAGACCAGCCGTCCTTTACCGAGATCGTGCTGGACGTCAAGCCGTCCTGACCTGCCCCGCCCTCCTTCGCCCGAACCGCCTGCCCAAACGATGTCCCGAACCCTGCACTTGGCCGAACAGCTCATTGCCCGCCCCTCCATCACCCCGAACGACGCGGGCTGCCTGGAGCTGCTGGCCGACCGCCTTCGGCCGCTCGGCTTCGACTGCGAACGCATGGACAGCGGACCGGAAGATTTCCGCGTCAGCAACCTGTGGGCAAAACGGCCCGCAGCGCAATCAGCACTAGGGCATGACGCTATCAAAACCATAGTATTCGCCGGCCACACCGATGTGGTGCCGACCGGCCCCGTCGAGCAATGGGGCAGCGATCCCTTCACGCCCATGCACCGCGGCGGCAAGCTCTATGGGCGCGGCGCGAGCGACATGAAGACCTCGATCGCCGCCTTCGTCGTCGCCGTGGAAGAGTTTCTGGCAGCCACGCCCGAGCCGGGCCTGCAGATCGCGTTCCTGCTCACCAGCGACGAAGAAGGCCCCTCGGTGGACGGCACCAAGGTGGTGGTCGATCGGCTGCGCGAGCGGGGCGAGGCGCTGCATTACTGCATCGTGGGTGAACCCACTTCGGTCGAAAAGACCGGCGACATGATCAAGAACGGCCGCCGCGGCACCCTGAGCGGGCGGCTCACCGTGCGGGGCGTGCAGGGCCACATCGCCTACCCGCAACTGGCGCGCAACCCCATCCACCAGGCCCTGCCGGCGCTGACCGAACTGGCCGCCATCCGCTGGGACGAGGGCAACGCCTTCTTTCCGCCCACCAGCTGGCAGATCAGCAACATGCACGGCGGCACGGGCGCGACCAACGTCATCCCGGGCGCGGTGGTGATCGACTTCAACTTCCGCTTTTCCACCGAATCGACGGCCGAGGGCCTGAAGCAGCGCGTGCATGCGCTGCTGGACCGCCACGGCCTCGAATACGGCCTGTCCTGGACCTTGGGCGGGCAGCCCTTTCTCACGGAGCCCGGCGAACTGGTGCGGGCCGTGCAGCAGGCGGTGCTGGATGAAACGGGCCTGGACACCGAGCTGTCCACCACCGGCGGCACCAGCGACGGGCGCTTCATCGCGCAGATCTGCCCGCAGGTGATCGAACTGGGCCCACCCAACGCCACCATCCACAAGATCGACGAGCACGTGGTCGTGGCCGACATCGAGCCGCTGAAGAACATCTACCGCCGCACGCTCGAGCATCTGAACGCACAGGCGGCTGCATGAGCGAAACGGCGCGAACCACCGGGGCCCAGGTGCATGGCGACACGGTCGGCGCCCTGATCGCCTCCGGCACCGCGCGGCTGGAGGCCTCGGGCGTGGCCTTCGGGCACGGCACCGCCAATGCGCGCGACGAGGCTGTGTGGCTGGTGCTGTGGCGCCTGGGCATTGCCCTGGACGAGCCGCTGGACGATGGCCTGGAGCCCGTCTCCGCCCGCACCGTGGCTGCGGCCGATCAAGCCCGCGTGGCCGCGCTCTTCGAAGAGCGCATCGCAACCCGCAAACCCGCGGCCTACCTGACGCGCGAAGCGTGGCTGCAGGGCGTTCCGTTCTACGTGGACGAGCGTGCCATCGTGCCGCGCAGCTTCATCGCCGAACTGCTGGTGAATCCGCCACCGGACGGCGGCATCGACGGGTTTCTGGGTGAGCAGACGCGGGCCGTGCTGGACCTGTGCACCGGCAACGGCAGCCTGGCCATCCTGGCGGCCATGGTCTATCCGGACGTGCAGGTCACCGGGGCCGACATCTCGCCTGACGCGCTGGCCGTGGCCCGCATCAATGTGGACAAGCACGGCCTGCAAGAGCGCGTGGCCTTGCAACAGTCCGACGGGCTGGACGCTGTGCCGGGCCCGTGGGACCTGATCCTCTGCAACCCCCCCTACGTGAATGCCCAGAGCATGGCGGCGCTGCCCCAGGAGTACCTTGCCGAGCCCGCACTGGCCCTGGCCGGTGGCCTGGATGGCATGGACTTCGTGCGCGGCCTGCTGGCGCAGGCGCCCGGCTGCATGAGCGAAGACGGCGTGCTGGTGCTGGAGATCGGCAACGAGCGCAGCCATTTCGAAGCAGCCTTTCCGGACCTGCCTGTGTTCTGGCTCGACACGAGCGCTGGCGAGGACCAGGTGCTGCTAATCACCCGCGAGGCACTGGTGGCACACCCGACCTGATTTCGCACTGCCGACCGGGGCGCCCAGGCGCCCTGCTCCCTTCGCGCGGGCTGCCGTTTGCGGCGCGCGCCGGGCTGGTGCTTGCCATCCAGCCCCCCGTTTTTTCTTCGGGCGTTTTTTGAACGCCCTTGCTGGTTCTTATCGATGATCACACTCAAAAACGTCACCTTGCGCCGCAGCGCCAAGGTCCTGCTCGACCGCGTCTCCGTCACCATCAACCCCGGGGAGAACGTGGGCCTGGTCGGGCGCAACGGCGCGGGCAAATCCAGCCTGTTCGCACTGCTCAACCGCACGCTGCACGAGGATGGCGGCGACTTCTTCATTCCACCGCAGTGGCGCATGGCCCAGGTCGCGCAGAACATGCCGGAGACCTCGGAATCGGCCACCGAATTCGTGCTCAACGGCGACACGCGACTGGCCGAACTGCGCCAGGCCTTGGTCCAGGCCGAGCAGGACGAGGACGGCATGGCCATCGCGCATGCCTATTCCGACCTGGCCGATGCGGGCGACCATGATGCCGTGCCGCGCGCCCAGGCGCTGATCCTGGGCCTGGGGTTCCGCGTGTCCGAGCTGGAGCACCCCGTGAACAGCTTCTCCGGCGGCTGGCGCATGCGCCTGCAGTTGGCGCGGGCGCTGATGAGCCCCAGCGACCTGCTGCTGCTCGATGAACCCACCAACCACTTGGACCTGGACGCTCTGGTGTGGCTGGAAGCGTGGCTCAAGCGCTATGCCGGCACGCTGATCGTCATCAGCCATGACCGCGAATTTCTCGATGCCATTACCAACGTCACGTTGCAGATCGAGAACGCCCAGCTGAACCGCTACGGCGGCAACTACAGCCGCTTCGAGGAACTGCGTGCCCAGCAGATCGAGCTGCAGCAGGCCTCGTTCGCCAAGCAGCAGGACAAGATCGCCCACCTGCAGAAGTTCATCGACCGCTTCAAGGCCAAGGCCAGCAAGGCCAAGCAGGCACAAAGCCGCGTCAAGGCGCTGGAGCGCATGGAAAAGATCGCGCCCCTGCTGGCCGAGGCGGAGTTCACTTTTGAATTCAAGGAGCCGGTCAACCTGCCCAACCCCATGCTGGCGATCAGCGACGCGTCGTTCGGGTACACGCCCGAGGAAGGCGAGCCGACGACCATCCTGCGGCACGTGAGCCGCTCCGTGCTGGCAGGCCAGCGCATCGGCATCCTGGGCGCGAACGGCCAGGGCAAGTCCACGCTGGTCAAGACCATCGCGCGCGAGATGAAGCCGCTGGCCGGTTCGGTCATCGAGGGCAAGGGCTTGTCGATCGGCTACTTCGCGCAGCAGGAACTGGACGTGCTGCGGCCTTCCGACAATCCGCTGGAGCACATGATCCGCCTGGCCAAGGAACTGGGTCCCAACGCCCGCGAACCCAGCCGCGAGCAGGACCTGCGCAGCTACCTGGGCAGCTTCAATTTCTCCGGCGACATGGTCAAGCAATCGGTCGGCACGATGAGCGGTGGCGAAAAGGCCCGCCTGGTGCTGGCGATGATCGTCTGGCAGCGCCCCAACCTGCTGCTGCTGGACGAGCCTACCAACCACCTGGACCTGGCCACCCGCGAGGCGCTGTCCATGGCGCTCAACGAGTTCGAAGGCACCGTGATGCTGGTCAGCCATGACCGGGCATTGCTGCGGGCGGTGTGCGATGAATTCTGGCTGGTGGGACGCGGCGTGGTCGGCCCGTTCGACGGCGATCTGGACGATTACCAGCGCTACCTGCTGGAAGAATCCAAACGCCTGCGCGAGCAGGCCAAGGCGGCCGAGTCCGCGGCTTCGTCGGCACCCGTGGTGCCGGTGGTGGCCGCTGCGCCGGTGGCAGCGCCCGTTGCCCCTGCGCCTTCGGTGACGCCCGCACCAGTGGCCGCTGCGCCCGTGGCGCGCGATGCGCGGGAACAACGCAAGCTGGGTGCCCAGGCCCGGCAGCAGCTGGCCGAGAAAACCCGGCCCTTGAAGCGCGAGCTGGAGAAGGTCAACCAACGCTTGGCCGCGCTTACCGCCGAGAAAGCCGAGATCGAGGAACGCCTGACCCAGCTCCTGCCGCCGGCCGAAATCGCGGAAAACGGGCGTAGGCTGAAAGCCTGTGCCGACGAAACCGACCAGCTTGAAGAGCGCTGGCTGGAAATTTCATCCGAGGTGGAAACCCTCGAATCTCAAGCCGGCGAAGCGTAAAACCATGTAACCATTGCCACTGAATTCAGGTTTAGTGGCAAAGGGGGCCTCATTGATTAGCTACGTTTTTAGGAGCAAAAAAATCGCCGCCAACTGGTTGCGTTTTTTTTGCATTCTTCTGTCAACGGGCCTTCCGGGCGGGGCGTTGTTCATCCATCACAGGAGATAACCGTATGACTACCACCGCTATCATGTCCGCCTGGCCCGAAGACGAACGCGACCGCAAGCGCGCACCGGCCCGCCTCTGAGGGCTGGCGCTTCGGCCCAGAAGGCTCAGGTCACTTCGACACCACAGCCTCCGCCAGCGCCTCCTTCCCTTCTCCCCATTTCCTCCCCCCAAATTGAAAAAACCCCGCCTCGGCGGGGTTTTTGTTGCCTTGACGGGTGCCGCGAAAAGTGGCATCCGCCGTTCAGCCCATGTGCAAGCCGCCGTTGACCGAGAAATCGGCCCCCGTGGCGTAGCCGCCCTCTTCCGAGGCGAGCCAGGCGATGATCGATGCGATCTCGCTCGGTTCGCCCAGGCGTTTGACCGGAACCGTGGCCACGATCTTTTCCAGCACGTCGGGACGGATGGCTTTCACCATGTCGGTGCCGATGTAGCCCGGGCTCACGGTGTTCACCGTCACGCCCTTGGTCGCCAGTTCCTGCGCCAGCGCCATCGAAAAGCCGTGCATGCCTGCCTTGGCGGCGGAATAGTTGGTCTGGCCGGCCTGGCCCTTCTCGCCGTTCACGCTGCTGATGTTGATGATGCGGCCCCAGCCCTTTTCCACCATGTCGCCCACGACCTGTTTGGTCACGTTGAACATGCTGTTGAGGTTGGTTTCGATGACCGCATCCCAGTCTTCGCGCGACATCTTGAGGAACATGCGGTCGCGCGTGATGCCCGCGTTGTTCACCAGCACGTCGATGGTGCCGTGATCGGCCTTCGTGGCCGTGAAGGCCTCCACGGTGGAATCCCAGTCGCCGACATTGCCCACCGAGGCATAGAAGGTGTAGCCCAGCGCCTTTTGCTCGGCCAACCATTTGGCGTGGTCGCGCGTGGGCCCGCAGCCCGCGATGACCTTGAAACCATCCTTGTGCAAACGCTGGCAGATGGCCGTTCCGATGCCACCCATGCCCCCTGTGACATACGCTACTTTCTGGTTCATGTGAGTTCTCCTTATCAACGATTCACGCGAGCACTCTAACCAAGATTCCACGCCCGGCCGCTGAGGAAAACACCGAGCCACACAAATTTTGACAAAGCCGTGCGGGCCCCGCGTGCTATCAGAACCGCAGCAGCCACGCCGCAGGCAAAAAAAAAGCCGCACCGAAGTGCGGCTTTTGGCTTAATGCAGCAGCGCGGTGGTCGAAGCACCGCGCGCCGCTCAGGCCCGCTCGACCGCCAGCGACACGCCCATGCCGCCGCCGATGCACAGGGCGGCCACGCCCTTCTTGGCGCCGCGGCGCTTCATCTCGTGCAGCAGCGTGACGAGCACGCGGCAGCCAGACGCTCCGATGGGGTGGCCGATGGCGATGGCGCCGCCGTTCACGTTCACCTTGGCGGCATCCAGGCCCAAAGCCTGGTTCACCGCGCAGGCCTGGGCGGCGAAGGCCTCGTTCAGCTCGAACAGGTCCACGTCGTCCGCGGTCCAGCCGGCGCGCTTCAGCGCCTTGCGGGTCGCCGACACCGGGCCCATGCCCATCGTGGCGGGATCCAGGCCGCTGGTGCCGTAGGACACGATGCGTGCCAGGGGCTCCAGGCCCAGTTCGGCGGCCTTCCTGGCGCTCATCACGACCACGGCGGCGGCGCCGTCGTTCAGGCCCGACGCATTGCCCGCGGTGACGGAGCCGGCCTTGTCGAAGGCCGGGCGCAGGCCCGACAGGGCTTGCGCATTGGTCTTGCGGTTGAGGTATTCGTCGGCGTTGAAGAGCACGGGGTCGCCCTTCTTCTGCGCCAGGCTGACGGTCACAATCTCATCGGCGAACTTGCCGGCGTCCTGTGCCGCGGCGGCCTTCTGCTGGCTGCCCAGGGCCAGCGCATCCTGCTGCTCGCGGGTGATGCCGTGTTCCTTGGCCACGTTCTCGGCGGTGATGCCCATGTGGTACTGGTTGTACACGTCCCACAGTCCGTCGACGATCATGGTGTCGGTCATCTTCCAGTCGCCCATGCGCTGGCCTTCGCGCGAGCCGTTGAGCACGTGGGGCGACAGGCTCATGTTCTCCTGGCCGCCGGCCACCACGATCTCGCTGTCGCCCGTGGCGATGGCCTGGGCGGCCAGCATGACGGCCTTCAGGCCCGAGCCGCAGACGGCGTTGATGGTGAGGGCGGGGGTTTCCTTGGCCACGCCGGCCTTCATCATGGCCTGGCGCGCGGGGTTCTGGCCGACGCCGGCCGTCAGCACCTGGCCCATGATGACTTCGCCGACCTGGTCCAGCGGCACCTTGGCGCGGGCCAGGGCCTCCTTGATGACGATGGCGCCCAGCTCGGTGGCGGGGGTCTTGGCGAGCGCGCCGCCGAACTTGCCCACGGCCGTGCGAACGGCGGAAACGATGACGATGTCTTCCATATCAGTCCTTTTGTGCAGAAACGGGAATCTTGAAATCGGGGAGCCCTGCGGGCCGCGGCGCGCCCGTGCGGCCGATTGTGTCAGCCGCCCGGCGCGCGCACTGCGGCGTCAGGCTTTTTGCTTGACGTAGCGCCCCGGCGCCGGTTCGGTGGCCTTGAAACGCGTGCCACGGCCATAGGCCTTGGGCGCCGCGACCAGCTTGCCCGCATGGCCCTTGAGCCAGCGCGACCAGTCGGTCCACCAGCTGCCAGGGTGCTCGGTGGCGCCCTTGAGCCATTCGTCGAGCGTGCCGGGCAACTGGCCGTCCTCGCGCAGCCAGTGGCTGCGCTTTTTCTTGGCGGGCGGGTTGATCACGCCGGCGATGTGGCCGGATGCGCCCATCGCGAAGCGCTTCTTGCCCGGCAGCACCTGGGTGGAGGCGTAGGCCGCGTCGATGGGCACGATGTGGTCTTCGCGCGAGCCGTAGATGTACACCGGCAAATCCACGAGGTTCAGGTCGATGGCTTCGCCGCACACCGTGAGCCGGCCGGGCCGCACCAGGTTGTTCTCGAGGTAGAAGTTGCGCAGGTACCAGGCATAGAAGGGCCCGGGCAGATTGGTGCTGTCGCTGTTCCAGTAGAGCAGGTCGAACGGCGGCGGCGTCTCGCCCTTGAGGTAGTTGCCCACCACGTAGTTCCACACCAGATCGTTGGGCCGCAGGAAGCTGAATGTGGAGGCCAGATCCTGCCCCTTCATCATGCCGCCCTTCCCCATCTGCAGCTCGCGGAACTGCACGAACGCCTCGTCGATGAACACGTCCAGGATGCCGGTGTTGGAAAAGTCGATGAGCGTGGTGAGGAAGGTGGCGCTCGCCACCGGCTCTTCGCCGCGCGCGGCCAGCACGGCCAGCGCATTGCTCAGGATGGTGCCGCCCACGCAGAAACCCAGGGCGTTGATCTGCGCCGCGCCGGTGATGTCCTGCACCGTGCCGATGGCGGCCAGCGCGCCCTCTTGCACATAGTCGTCCCAGGTTTGATGGGCCAGCGAATCGTCCGGATTGCGCCAGCTCACGACGAAGGTGCGGTGCCCCTCGCTCACCGCATGGCGGATCAGCGAGTTCTCGGGCTGCAGGTCGAGGATATAGAACTTGTTGATGCACGGCGGCACCATGAGGAAGGGCCGCTCGTGCACCTTGTCCGTGAGCGGCTTGTATTCGATGAGCTGGAACAGCGCGTTTTCGAACACGACCGCCCCCTCGGTGGTGGCCACGTTGCGGCCGACCTCGAACAGGCTTTCGTCGGTCATCGAGACGTGGCCCTGGCGCAAGTCGTGCAGCAGGTTGGCCACGCCCTTGGCGATGCTCTCGCCTTGCGTTTCGATGGCTTTCTTCTGGGCCTCGGCATTGAAGGCGAGGAAGTTGCTGGGCGCCATGGCAGCCATCCATTGCTCCACGCCGAACCGGATGCGCGCGCGGGTCTTGGCATCGGCTTCGACCGCATCGACCAGGCCCATGAGGGTGCGCGCGTTGAGCAGGTAGGCCGCCGCCGAGAAGGCGGCCACGGGGTTCTGAGCCCAGGCCTCGCCGCTGAAACGGCGGTCCGCGCTGGCGTTGGCCTGCGCCCCCTGCGTCCACAGCGCGGTGGCCTCCTTCACATACTGCTGCTGCAGGGCCGCGAGCTTTTCGGGGGCGAACTGCACCGAAGCAGCAGGCGCCTTGGCGAAGGCGCCGGCAGCGCCCGCAGGGGCGGCCTGCTGGAAAGCCTGCATCGCCTGGGTCCAGCCCTTGCCCAGCATTTGCTGGAACTGCTGGAATGCCTGGGTGTCCGCTCCCCAGGGTGCTTCAGAATCCGCCATGTTCGTCTCCTCCACAAGAATATGCATGGCCGCGTCAGGGGCGGACCATTGCGGCCATTGTTGCCGAGCGGCGAGCACCGTGGCAACGCCGCTTGCCTTTTTTCACCAACTGCCTTCCAACCCAGGCCCTCACATGTATCTCGTTGTCATTGGATGGCTGTATGTCACGCTGCTGATGGCGGTGGCCGAAGCCATGGCCCCGAACGGCACGGTGCTTGGCGCCCTCATCACCTTCGCCCTCTACGGGCTGCTGCCCATGTCGATCGTGGTGTACATCCTGGGCACGCCGGGCCGCAAACGCGCGATCCATGCGCGGCAGCTGGCCGAGCGCGAGGCCGCGCAGGCAGCTGCTGCAGGGCAGACGCCCGCCCCCACGCCAGCGCCGGCATCAGCCGCCGGCGGCGCGGTCGAGCCAGATGCAGGCGGCGAAGCGCCCGCTGCCGCCGAAGGCGCTGCCGTACCGGTGCGAAAAGAACCGTGACGGCTGGCCCACGGTGCACCACGCGGCGCTGCCGTCATTGCCGTAGACGCGGTCCACGCCCAGGGATTGCAGCCGCTGCCGCGCCAGGCCGGCCAGATCGGCGAGGTATTTGCCTCCGCCCTGCGGGCTGAAATGCCGGTCGGCCGCAGGCAGGGCGTCGCAGAACGCGGCGCGCACTTCCGGGCCCACTTCGAACGCCGTCGGGCCGATGCAGGGGCCCAGCCAGGCGATGCAATCAGCCCGGGAGTCGGCCACCGGCTCCGCCACGGATTTCTGCGCCGGCGAAGCAGATGCTACATTTTTTATAGCAATATGCCCTAGTTCTGATTGTGCTGGAGGCCTAAAACACTCCAAGGCTGCTTCCAGCACGCCGCGGCCGTCCTGCCCTGCCAGCCCCCGCCAGCCCGCATGCGCGGCCGCCACTCGGGTGCCGCGCGCATCGGTCAGCAGCACCGGCAGGCAGTCGGCCACCATGATCGTGCAGGCCACACCTGGCCCGGTGGCCGTACAGGCATCGGCCTCGGTGCCGTCCGAGGTGTCGGGGCCGAGCGCGGCCACCTGCCAGCCATGCACCTGGCGCAGGAAGACGGGCCGGGCCGTCTGGCCGCCGCCCCAGCGCAGCGCGTCGCCCAGGATGCGCCGGTTGGCCTGCACCGCCTGCGGATCGTCCCCCACGTGGTCGCCCAGGTTGAGGGCGCCGTAGGGCGCGGCGCTCACGCC
>NZ_BAAJYT010000088.1:0-14196 GCF_057541515.1 Acidovorax sp. KNOB132 | reverse complement strand
TCCACCGCGGCGTTCAGCGCCAGGATGTTGGTCTGGAACGCGATGGAGTCGATCACGCCGATGATGTCGCTGATGCGGCGCGAGCTGGCGGTGATGTCTTCCATGGTGCGCACCACATTGCCCACCACCTCGCCGCCCTTGGAGGCGGTGGCGCTGGCCGAGCTCGCCAGTTGCGAGGCGGTGCGCACGGTGTCGGCGTTCTGCTTGACGGTGGAGGTCATCTCTTCCATTGATGCCGCCGTCTGCTGCAGGTTGGAGGCCTGCTCTTCGGTGCGCTGGCTCAGGTCGGCGTTGCCGGTGGCGATCTGCCCGGCGCCGGTCGCGATGGATTCGCTGCTTTCGCGCACCTGGCTCACGATCCCGCTCAGGCTGGTGCGCATGGCGTTCATGGCCGCCAGCACGCTGTGGGTGTCGCCCTGGCGCAGTTGCACGCCGACCGCCAGATTGCCGTTGGCCACCTGCTGCGCGACCTCGGAGGCATAGGCCGGCTCGCCGCCCAGCTGCCCCTTGATCTGCCGGGTGATGGCCCAGGCCACCATGGCGCCTGCGGCGGCCGCGAGGGCGGCCAGCGCGAGCATCAGCGTGCCTGCGGCGACCGCGTCCTTCTCGGACTCGTCGGCCGTGCGCACGGTGGCGGCCTTCTGGTAGTCGACCAGGTCGTCCAGCGCCTTGAAATAAGCGGCTTGCACAGGGCGCACCGGGCCGAGCAACTGCTCGCGTGCCTGATCGTTCTGGTTGGCCAGGCCCAGGTCGACGGCCTTGTTCAGGGCCTCCACATAGGCCGGCCGCGCCTGCCCGATCTGGGCAACCAGGGCTTTTGCCTCGGGACTGGTCATGCGCTGGTTCAGTTGGCTGAGCAGTTCTGCATTGCGTGCCTGGGCCTTGTCGATGCGGCGTTTTTCATCGGCCATCTGCGGAATGTCTTCCAGCAGCGCGATGTTGCGTGCGGCCCGGGCCACCGTGTTGATGCCGTCCTTCATCTCCTGCAGCACCAGCAGGTTGGCGATGCGCTCATGCGACAGCAGCTTGATGTTGCCGCCGATGTGATCGAGTTGTACCCGTCCGAAGGCGGCCACCAGGAAGCCGATGGCGATCACGAGAGCAAAACCCGAGCCCAGCAAGGTGCCCAGTTTCATGCGTTGGAAGAAGTTCATGGATGCAGCCTTTTCGCTAGAGTCGAATGCCGATTTGGCCGGCGGGATGGGTGTGTGTCAATGTGTAATTTTTAATCCTCTGATGTAATCGATCTGTAGGACACAAACCAGCCTGCCGGTGCGCGGATGGCGAGCGGACGGGCGTTCAGGTGCCGGGCAGGCGGCGACAATCGAGGGCCCCTTGCTGGTTTGCGCCGTCCCACTTCGCGCCAATCCCCTTACTGCGACCGGTCCATGACGTCCTCCCGCCCCAATCTGATCTTCATCCTTGCCGACGACCTGGGCTATGCCGACCTGGGCTGCACCGGCGCCCGCGATGCCTACAGCGTGCCCGTGGATGTCTCGCCGCGCCTGGACGCGCTGGCGGCCGAAGGCCTGCGATGCACGCGGGGCTATTCCAATTCGGCCGTGTGCTCCCCCACGCGGTTCGCACTGGCCACGGGGCGCTGGCAGTACCGCCTGCGCGGCGCGGCCGAGGAGCCGCTGGCCAGCGTGCACGGCGACAAGGTGCTGGGCCTGCCACCCGGCCACCCCACGCTGCCTTCGCTGCTGCGCGACGCGGGCTACGCCACCGCCCTGGTGGGCAAGTGGCACCTGGGCTACCCGCCGCACTTCGGCCCGCGCATGTCCGGCTACGACACGTTCTATGGCTTCCATGCCGGCGGCTCGGACTACTTCGCGCATTGCGACCCGCGCGGCCGCCCGGACTTCTGGGTCAACGAAACCGAGCACACCGAAGACGGCTACCTCACCGACCTGCTCAGCCGCCGGGCGGTGGACTTCGTGCGCGATCAGTCGGCGGACCGCCCCTTTCTGCTGAGCCTGCACTACAGCGCGCCCCACTGGCCCTGGCTCACGCGGGACGACCGCGCCGAATCGCAGCGGCTCGCCGGTTTCGGCAAGCACATCGACGGCGGCAGCCTGGAAACCTACCAGCGCATGGTCCACCACATGGACGAAGGCATCGGCTGGGTGCTGGATGCGCTGCAGGAAAAGGGCCTGGCCGAAAACACCCTGATCGTCTTCACCAGCGACAACGGCGGCGAGCGCTATTCCAACAACTGGCCGTTCGTGGGCCAGAAGATGGACCTGCTGGAGGGCGGCATCCGCGTGCCGCTGCTGGCGCGCTGGCCCGCCCGCATCGCTCCGGGCCGCGTGAGCGACACGCCCAGCCTCACCATGGACTGGACCGCCACCTTCCTCGACGCGGCCGGCGTGGCGGCCCACCCCGACTACCCGCTGGACGGCACCAGCCTGCTGCCGCTGTTCGACGACCCCGCGTGGAACCCGGAGCGCGACCTGTGCTGGCGCATGAAGCACCGCGAGCAGCGCGCGCTGGTGCGCGGCCGCCACAAGTACCTGCAGGTGGACGGCGTGGAATACCTGTTCGACGTGGTGGCCGATCCGCGCGAGCGCGCCAACCTGCGCGATCGCGAGCCCGCGCGCCTGGCCGAGTTGCGCGCCGCGTGGCAGGCGTGGGATGCACAGCTGCCCGCGATCCCGCCGGAGGCCAAGGTCTCGCTCGTGTTCACCCGCAACGAATTGCCGCACGCCACCTTCTGAACCGCCCATGACCTCACCCCGCACCGGGCTCCCGGCCCCGCCTTCCCGCTTCTGGGCCGAATGGTCCGCCCGCGATTTCGCGCAGGCGCAGGCCTCGGGCCGGGCGGCGCAAACCGTCGCCGTGCTGCCGGTGGCGGCCATCGAGCAGCATGGCCCCCACCTGCCGCTCAGCGTGGACGCGGCCCTGCTGCAGGGCGTGATCGATGCCGCGCTGCCGCAACTGCCGGCCGAGGTGCCGGCGCTGTTCCTGCCGCCGCAGAACGTGGGCCTGAGCACCGAGCACACGGCCTATGCCGGCACCCTCACGCTCAAGCCCGCCACCCTCATCGCGCTGTGGACGGAACTGGGCGAATGCGTGGCCGCGCGGGCGTGAAGAAACTGCTGCTGCTCAACGGCCACGGCGGCCAGGTGAGCGTGATGGACATCGTGGCGCGCGAGCTGCGCCAGCACTGTGGCCTGCTGGTGTACAGCGCCAGCTGGTTCAGCCTGCCGCTGCCCGAGGCCGTGAGCGCGCAATTCAGCGCCGAGGAGCACCGCTTCGGCATCCACGGCGGCGAGATCGAGACGTCGATGATGCTGCACCTCGCCCCCGGCACCGTGCACATGGCGCACGCGCAGCACTGGCGCTCCACCTCGCAGGACCGGGCGGAGCGCTACGCCCTCCTGGGCAATGGCAAGAGCGCCAAGATGGGCTGGGCCATGCAGGACTACCACCCGGCCGGCGCGGTGGGCAATGCGGCCGGCGCGACGGCCGAAAAAGGCCGGGCGGTGGTCGAAGCCGCGGCGGCAGGACTGGCCCAATTGCTGGGTGAGATTCACGCGCTGCCGCTGGACACGGTCGTGGCCCGCGGGTCGTCATGAGGTGTAGCGGGGTTTAAGCCAGCGGCAGTGCGATGCCCGATTCCGCGAACACTTCGCGAACGACCGACAAGCCGTTGAGTGCCGCCGGAAACCCGGCATAGACCGCCATCTGCATCACCACTTCCACGATCTCGCCCGGCTTGCAACCCACATGCAGCGCCGCATGCACGTGCACCCGCAACTGCGGCAGGGCATGGCCCAGCGCGCACAGCGCGGCCACCGTGGCCAGCTCGCGTTCACGCAGGCCCAGACCCTCACGGGCATAGATGTCGCCAAACGGAAACTCCAGCAGGTAGCGCGCAAAGTCGGGGAACGACTTCGCCAGTCCCTCGACCACCGCCAGGCCCGCCGGCCCGTCCACGGCGCCCAGCATGCGCATGCCGCGCTCGTAGCGTTCGTTGCTCATCGGGCGCTCCCTGGGTGTTCGCACGGTTCCGTACCGCGCGAAACGGCGGCACGAGGGCAGAAGGAAAAGGCCATGGTATTTCTCTGAAAGATGTCGAAGCCGCTCAATGTAGGGAGCGGCCGCCGCGCAGGGAATGATCTATTTCGTGATACCTTTTTGATATGAATAACCTCCTGGATTCCCGCTCGCTCGCGCTGTTCCTCGCCGTGGCGGATGCGCTGAGCTTTCGGCAGGCGGCTGAAACGCTCCACTTGTCGCAACCGCCCTTGAGCCGTGCCATCCGGGAGCTGGAAGAGCGCTTGGGCGTGCGGCTGTTCGACCGCAACACGAAAGGCGTGAGCCTCACCGATGCGGGCCACCGGCTGGTGCCCTACGCGCGCGGGACTGCGAAGCTGCTTCGCGACGCGCAGGCCGCTCTCGCCAGCCCCGGCATGCCTGCCACGCTTCGGCTGGGCCTTACCAGCGCGGTGGAACCCGCCTGGTTTCGCGGGCTGGCGCAGCGTGTGCAGGCGACCCACCCTGGCACCACGGTCTCCATCGTTTCCGACACGTCCCCCCGCTTGGTGCGCCAACTGGGCAGCGGCAAGCTGGACGCGGCGTTCGTCGCGCTGCCCACCCGTGCGCCGGGCCTCGAAGTGGTCGAGCTCGATCGCCTGCCGATGGTGGTCGCCCTGCCGTCCGCGCATCCGCTGGCCAGGCGCAAGGGGCTTCGCCTGGCCGACCTCGCGCACGAAACGGTCTTCTGGTTCGAGCGGGCGCGCCAACCCGCTTTCTACGACCATTGCCAGCAGGTGTTCTCGCACCATGGCTTCGCGCCAAAAAAGCTCAGGGAGCCGACCGACCACCATGTGCTGCTGGCGGAGGTGGCGAATGGCCGCGGCGTGGCGCTGCTGCCGAAGTCGTTCACCAGTCTGCGGCGAACGGGCGTGGTGTACCGCGCCCTGGCGGAGGGCGGTGCGCTGTCGGTGGGCATCGGCCTGGCCACGCGCGCGGGTCGCCAGGCCATGCGCCAAGGGCTCGTTGCCGCAGCGCGTTAGCTGGCGCGGCTTTTTACGTCTTGTGCCACTTCACCAGATCTCCCGCGTTCTCTCCGCCCACCGCTGAATCACACTCTCCCCATGCAGACCTCCAAACTCTCCGTGGCCCGCGCCTACGCCGTCGGCATGCACGGCGCCCAGCGATACGGGGCGCTTCCCTATTCGCACCATCTGGATGCGGTCGCGGCGGTGCTCGCGCCGTACGGTGAAGACGCTCAGCTCATCGGTTATTTGCACGATGTGGTCGAAGACACGGGCGCCACGGTGGACGACGTGCGGGCACGTTTCGGCGATCGGGTGGCCGACTGCGTCGCCTTGCTCACCGACGAACCGGGCGAGACGCGGAAAGAGCGCAAGACCAAGACGTACGCCAAGCTGGCCCGGGTGACGGAGCCGCAGCACCTGGCGCTGGTGGTGAAGGTGGCGGACCGGCTGTGCAACGTGCGGGCGTGCGTGGCGGATGCCAACCGCCCGATGTGGGCCGTGTACCAAGGCGAGCACCCGGTGTTCAAGGCGTCCGCGTTTCGCCCCGGTCTGTGCGACGAACTGTGGACCGAACTGGACCGCCTGCTGAGCGAAGACGCGCTGCCGCCAGGCGCCTGAGCCGCCGGCGCACGCTGCGCAGGGCCTATTGCCGGCCCGATGCCCCCAGCCTCAGCGCCTGCAGAACGAGTGAAAACGCGGGCGAGGGCTGGCGCCGGCTGGGGTAGTAGAGGTGGTAGCCGGCGAAGGGCGGGCACCAGTCTTCCAGCACCCGCACCAGCCGGCCTGCTGCGATGTGAGGCCCCAGTTCATCCTCGGGCAGCAAGGTGATTCCCAGCCCGGCCAGCGCGGCGTCGATCTGGGGCGGTGCGGTGTTGAAGATCAGCGGGCCGTCCACGCGCACGTTGACCACCTTGCCGCGCCGGGAAAAATCCCACACGTACAGCCCGCCGGAGGTGGGCATGCGCTGATTGATGCAGCGGTGGGCCGTCAGATCGTGCGGCGTCTTCGGTGCCGGGTGGGCCGCGAAGTACGCGGGCGATGCCACCACGGCCATGCGCAGCGGCGGGCCGATGGGCACGGCGATCATGTCCTTGTCGATGGTGTTGCCCAGGCGCACGCCGGCGTCGAACCGGTCGGCCACGATGTCGCGAAAACCGTAGTTCATGTCGAACTCCAGCGTGACGTCCGGGTACGCGTGCAGCAGCGGCATGAGCTTGGGCAGCAGCACGGTGTGCATCACGTTGTCACCGCAGGTGATGCGCACCGTGCCGGCCGGCTTGTCGCGCAGCGCGGTGAGGGCGTCGAGTTCCGCCTCGATCTCGTCGAAGCGGTGGCCGATGGCGTGCATCAGCCGCTCCCCGGCCGGCGTGGGCGAGACGCTGCGCGTCGTGCGGGTGAGCAGTCGGATCTGCAACCGCTCTTCCAGCCCCCGCAGGGCCTGGCTGAGGGCCGACTGCGTCACACCCAAAGTGGCGGCAGCGCGGGTGAAGCTGCCTTCGCGCGCCACGGTGATGAAGGCGAGCAGATCGTTGAGGTTGCGCCGTGCCATGTGCGTGCCCGCCTTTTGATTGATTAGTGAGGCTGATAAATCTATTAAGCATTCATTATCTAGTCGGCCCGGCGATGCCTTGGCAAACTTCCCGGCATGGCAGACAGCAACCGCATTCCCTTTCTTCGGCGCACGGCGCTGGCCTGCGGCGCTGCGCTGGCGGTCGGGCTGTGTGCTTCGCTGGCCGCTGCCTCATTCGCTCAGGGCACCCCTATGAAGATCCGCCTGCAGGTCGGTGGCGAGACGGCCACGGCCACGTTGAACGACAGCGCCGCCAGCCGTGATTTCGCCGCACTGTTGCCACTGACTCTCACGCTGGAGAACTACGCGGGGGTGGAACGCATCGCCCCCTTGCCGGCCAAGCTCTCGGCGGCGGGGTCGCCGGACGGCATTGCGCCTCGCAGGGGTGACATCGCTTTCTACGCGCCGTGGGGCAACTTGGCGGTTTTCGTCGGCGATGACGTCTATGCCCGCGGGCTTTTGCGGCTGGGCCGGGTGGACACGGGCCTCGCGACGCTGCAGCGCCAGGGGCCGTTCCCGGTGCGCATCGAGCGCCTGCCGGACTGACCTCCGAACCCCGCGCCCACCCCGCCATCCGCCAACACCCCGCCAGTGGCGCCATCGAGCGCGCCATGGTTTTGCTCGCCTTTTTCATTGCCACAGGAGCCCTCCATGAACCACCCCACCGACCACCTTTCGCACACCGAAGACCTGCCTGGCGGCCCCGCCTCGGGCCGGCGCGATTTCCTCAAGACCGCGGGCACCCATGCGGCGGCGCTGGGCGTGTGGTCCGCCACCACCAGCGCGGCTTTTGCGGCCGATGCGCAGGCGGGCGACCTTGTGCCGGCCGATGCCGAGAATTTCTACCGCAGCGACCGGGTTCTCGTGCAGAAGGTGGGCTTCAAGAACCAGTACCGCATGGAGGTCGCGGGCAATCTGTTCCTTCCGCGCGGTCTGCACCGCGGCCAGAAGGCGGCTGCGATCATCGTGGGCCATCCCATGGGTGCGGTGAAGGAGCAGAGCGCAAACCTGTACGCCACCAGGATGGCCGAGCAGGGCTTCATCGCCCTGTCGCTGGACCTGTCGTTCTGGGGCGGCAGCGCCGGCCAGCCGCGCAACGCGGTGTCGCCGGACATCTATGCCGAAGACTTCAGCGCCGCGGTGGACTTCCTGGGCACCCAGCCAGGGGTGGACCGCCATCGCATCGGTGCCATCGGGATTTGCGGCAGCGGCAGCTTCGTGATCAGCGCCGCCAAGATCGACCCGCGCATGAAAGCCATTGCCACGGTGAGCATGTACGACATGGGTGCGGTCAACCGCAACGGGTTGCGCAAGGCGCAGACTCTCGACCAGCGCAAGGCAACCATCGCCGAGGCCGCGGAGCAGCGCGATGCGGAATTCACAGGCGGCGAAACCCGCTACACCGGCGGTACCGTGCTGGCACTGACGCCGAACTCCACCGCCATCGAGCGCGAGTTCTATGCCTTCTACCGCACGCCGCGCGGTGAGTACACGCCGCCTGGCCAGTCGCCCGCACGGACCACGAAACCCACGCTCACGAGCAACGTGAAGTTCATGAACTTCTACCCGTTCGCCGACATCGAGGCGATATCGCCCCGGCCGCTGCTGTTCATCACCGGCGACCATGCGCATTCCAGGGAGTTCAGCGAAGACGCCTACCAGCGCGCAGCTGAACCGAAGACCCTGCACATCGTGCCCGGCGCGGGCCATGTGGACCTGTACGACCGGGTGAACCTCATCCCCTGGGACACGCTGAACACCTTCTTTCGCACCCACCTCCAGCCATCGGCCGTGGGTCCCGCATGACGGCGCGCGTGACGGCGCAGCCGTGCGACGCCTCCAGCAGCGGCACCACTGCGCCAACGCACCCCGCTGGCTGGAGCGGTATTTTCGCAATGGCGCTGTGCGTGTTTGCGCTGATCGCGTCGGAGTTCATGCCCGTCAGCCTGCTGACGCCCATGGCCGCCGACCTGGGCGTGACCGAAGGGCTGGCGGGGCGGGGCATCGCGGTGTCGGGGGCGTTCGCGGTTCTGGCGAGCCTGTCCATCGCCAGCGTGGCCGGGCGCATGGACCGCAGGACGCTCCTGCTGGGGCTGACCGGGTTGATGTGCCTCTCCGGCGCCGTCATCGCCCTGGCGCCGAACTACGCCACGTACCTGGCGGGGCGCGCGCTCATCGGGGTGGTCGTGGGTGGGTTCTGGTCCTTGTCGGCGGCCACGGCCATGCGGCTCGTGCCGGGCCCGCAGGTGCCGCAGGCCCTGGCGGTCTTCAATGGCGGGAACGCGCTGGCCACGGTGGTCGCAGCGCCCCTGGGCAGCTACCTGGGCGCGGTCATCGGGTGGCGCGGTGCCTTCCTGTGCCTGGTGCCGGTGGCGGTCGTGGCCTTCGTTTGGCAATGGGTGAGCCTGCCGCCCCTGCCGGCCGGACCGCGTGCGGCGGGTTCGGCCCACGTGTTCCGGCTGTTCCAGCGCCGGGCGGTCCGGCGGGGCATGCTGTCGGTCGGTGCGTTCTTCATGGGGCAGTTCATGCTGTTCACGTACCTTCGCCCGTTTCTGGAAACGGTGACGCGGGTGGGCGTTTCCACGCTGTCGCTCATGCTGCTTTGCATCGGCGTGGCAGGCGCCGTCGGTACCACCGCCATCGGCGTGCTGCTGAAAAGAAGCCTCTACCCCACGCTGGCGGGCGCGCCGGTGGCCATGGCCTTGGTCGCGGTGGCGCTGATCGCCTGGGGTTCGCAAGGCACCGCCGTGGCGGCCTTGCTGGGCGCATGGGGCCTGGTGGCCACCGCGACGCCTGTCGGCTGGTGGACCTGGGTGGCGCGGACGCTGCCGCAGGATGCCGAAGCCGGTGGCGGCCTGATGGTGGCGGTGGTGCAACTGGCCATCGCGCTCGGCTCCACTGCCGGTGGCTGGCTGTTCGATGCCAGCGGCTACCAGAGCACCTTCGCGGCGGCGGCCGGCATGCTGCTGGTCGCCGCCATGTCAGTGGGCTTCACCGCGCGGGCGGACCCTTCGGCTGCGGCCGGCGCGCAAGCCGGCCCATGACCCGGCGCCGACCGGCCGGCCCTGCCGTCAATGCCCGGAGGCGTCGGCCATGTGGTCCAGCGCCTGCATCGCATCGGGCGGCAATGGCAGCGTGGCTGCGGCCAGGTTCTCACGCAGGTGCGCCACCGACGATGTGCCGGGGATCAGCAAGATGTTGGGCGAGCGGCGCAGCAGCCAGGCCAGCGCCACCTGCATCGTGGTGGCGCCCAGGCGCTCGGCCACGCCGGACAATGCGGACGACTGCAGCGGCGTGAAGCCCCCCAGCGGAAAGAAAGGCACATAGGGAATGCCGTCCTGCGCCAGCGCGTCGATCAGCGCGTCGTCGCTGCGGTGCACGAGGTTGTAGTGGTTCTGCACGCAGGCGATGCGGCAGATGCCGCGGCCTTGCGCTACCTGCGCTGGGGTCACGTTGCTCAGGCCGATGTGGCGCACCAGGCCCTGGCGCTGCAGCTCGGCCAGCGCAGTGAGCGGCGCTTCGATGGATCCTTCGGCAGGGCCGTGCACGCTGAACATGGCGCGAAGGTTCACCACCTCCAGCGCGTCGAGGCCGAGGTTGCGCAGGTTGTCGTGAACCGCCTGTTGCAGCGCCTCGGCCGAGAACGCGGGCAGCCAGCCGCCTTGGGCGTCCCGCACCGCACCGATCTTGGTGACGATGGCCAGATCGCCCGGGTAGGGCGCGAGCGCTTCGCGAACGATCTGGTTGGTGATGTGCGGGCCGTAGAAATCGCTGGTGTCGATGTGGTTCACCCCACGCTCCACCGCATCGCGCAGCACGGCCACCGCTGCGCTCCGGTCCTTGGGCGGGCCGAATACGCCGGGCCCCGCGAGCTGCATGGCCCCGTAGCCGAGCCGGTGGACGCTGCGGTCGCCCAGGGGGTAGTGAAGGGGGGCGGCGGGGGAAAGGATGGCGGTGGTCATGGCGGTGCTTTCGTGGCGATCGTGATGGGGAATGGGGAGAGCCGAAGGGGCCGGTGCGGCGTGTCGTTCGGGCGCTTTCTCAGCCTTCGGCCCAGTCTAGGCAGGCACCCACTGTTTGATAAGCCAAAATAATCGGCACAAGCTGTGCGGAATTCAAAACAATGAATGTGGACCTCGGTGATCTGAACGCCTTCGTGGCGGTGGCGCGGGCCAGGGGCTTTCGCGAGGGCGCGCGCCTGAGCGGCGCGAGCGCCTCCGCCCTGAGCGAGGCGGTGCGCCGGCTGGAGGCGCAGATGGGCGTGCGGCTGCTGCACCGCACGACGCGCAGCGTGGTGCCGACCGAAGCCGGCCAGCGCCTGCTGGAGCGGCTGAGCCCGGCGCTGGCCGAGGTGCAGTCGGCGCTCGACGTGGTGAACGGCTTTCGCGACCGGCCCGTCGGCACGCTCAAGCTGAACGTGCCCGTCAGCGCCTCGCGCCTCGTGCTCCCGTCCATCGTGCCGCGCTTTCTCGCCGCCTATCCGGACATTTCCCTGGAGATCATCTCGGAGGATGGCTTCGTCGACCTGCTGGCGGCCGGCTGCGATGCGGGCATCCGCTACGACGAGCGGCTGGAGCAGGACATGATCGCCGTGCCCATCGGGCCCCGCGTGCAGCGCTTCGCCGCGGCGGCGGCCCCGGCCTACCTGGATCGCCATGGCCGGCCCGAGCACCCCCGCGACCTGCTGGCGCACCACTGCCTGCGGGGGCGCTTTGCCAGCGGGGCCATGCCGCTGTGGGAATTCCAGCGCGGGGAGGAAGCCGTGGTGCGTGTCGATGTGACCGGGCGGCTGATCGTGCGGCTCGGCGGGGCGGCTGACCTGGCGGTGGATGCCGCGATCGCCGGCGCCGGCGTGGTGTACCTCTTCGAGGAATGGCTGCGGCCCCACCTGGACAGCGGCGCACTGGAGCCGGTGCTCGAACCCTGGTGGCTGCGCTTTTCCGGCCCCTTCCTGTACTACCCCGGCCGCCGGCTGGTGCCGGCACCGCTGCGGGCCTTCGTGGACTTCATTCAGGGCGCGCCCTGAACGCGCGCCGAGCGCACGCTGCGCGCGGGCGCCGCCCGCATCGGGTCAGGCGTGCGTCACCCAGCTCGCGTGTTCTTCGGTGTCCAGGTGCGGCAGCGTGTTGAAGGTCTGCATCATGAGCCGCTTGGGGGCGATGCTGAACTCGGTCACCGCGCTGTTGCGGATGCGCATGTTGAGCGCGATCGTCACTTCGGGCGGCGTGCTCAGCACCTCGCCCACGGCGGTGGAGATCGGCCCGCCGCTGGACACCAGCAGCACGTGGTGTCCCACGTGATGGCGGCGCACATGCTCCAGCGCCGCGCGGATGCCGCTGGAAAACGCCACCCAGCTGGGCATGCCCGCCGGGCTGATCGTGCCGCCCATCCACTGCGCCAGCGCATCGCACAGCAGCCGGAAGTGGTGCCGGTACCGCTCGGGCGTGTCGGGCGGGGGCAGCGGGTGGGGATGGATGGCGGCGATGAGCGCCGCGCTGTCGTACTCGTTCAGTGCGGGCAGGGCCAGTGGCTGCGGCGTGATCTGCAGGCCCTCGGCGATGCCCTCCAGCGTCTGCACATGGCGGCGCAGCGTGCCGGTGATCACCGCATCGAAGCGCACGTTGCGGGCCCGCCAGTACTCGCCCAGGCGCACCGCCTGCTCGCGCCCGCGCGGGCTCAGCTGGTCGTAGTCATCCGCGCCAAACGAGGCCTGGCCGTGGCGCACGAGGTAGAGGGTTCCCATGCCGGCGATTCTGGGCGGGGCCTGGGCGCGCCTTTGTCTCGCGGGTGACGAGTGCTATTATTTTTATAGCTATACGCCCTAGTGTCGATTGCGGTGGAAGGCATTTCGATGCAGGTGTTGTGCCGAGTCCGCAGTTCACAGCACGCCAGCGAACATCGCCGCATCCACGTTGCCGCCCGTGAGCGCCAGCCCCACGGGCAGGCCGGTGAGCGATCCGCGCTCCTGCATCGCGGCGGCGAATGCGGCGGCGCCCGCGCCTTCGGCGACGTTGTGCGTGTCGGTGAACAGGGCGCGCATGGCGGCGGCCACTTCGGCGTCGGTCACCTTCACCACGTGGTCCAGGTGCGGCGCCAGGATGGCGAGCGCGGCCGGGTCGGCCACGCGGCAGGCCATGCCGTCCGCCAGCTGCGTGGTGACCGGGGCCTCGACCACGTGGCCGGCGGCGATGGAGTCGGCATACGTGGTGGCATGGGCGCTGACCACGCCGACGATGCGAACGCCGTGGCCCAGCGCGCGCTTGGCCGCGATGGCCGAGCACGCCCCCGACCCCTGGCCGATGGGCACGTAGGCGATCGCCATCTGCGGCACCGCGCGCAGGAATTCCCACCAGTACGTGGCCACGCCGCGCAGCAGATCGGCATGGAAGCTGGGCACCATGTGCGCGCCGCGGTCGGCCGCCAGTTGGATGGCGTGCTCGCGCGCCTCCTGGAAGTCGTCGCCATGCTCGATCAGGGTGACGCCCAGGGCGCGCATGGCGGCGTTCTTTTCCACCGAGTTGCCGCGCGGCACGACGATGGTGCAGGCCACGCCGTGGCGGCGCGCGGCCCAGCCCATGCTCTGGCCGTGGTTGCCGCGCGTGGCGCTGACCACCTCGCGCGGCAGCGCGCCGCGCCGGGCGAGCTGGTCGAAGTACGTGAGCCCGCCGCGGATCTTGAAAGCGCCCACGGGCGTGTGGTTCTCGTGCTTGAGCCAGCATTCGGTGCCCAGCCGCTCGCCCAGCAGCGCCCAGCGGTACTGGGGCGTGGGGGCGAAGTCCGCGTACACCACCTGGGCGGCGGCCTCGATGTCGGCGAGCGTGGGGAGTGCGGCCATGGCGTGCAGGCCCGCGCTGTCCGTGGCGGGTGCCGATGCGGGAGCGAAGGCGTCGATGGCGGTGGTGGGGGCGTTCATGCGGTGGCTTTCTTTTCGGACAGGATGCGAAGCGCGAGCAGGCCGAGCACGGTGCCCATCACGTAGCGCTGGGCGCGCACCCAGCCCTCGCTGCGGTGCAGGAACCGGGCCACCTGGGCGGCGAACAGGATCAGCAGTGCGTTCACGGTGGCGCTGGTCGTGATCTGCACGGCCCCGAGCGCGAGGCTTTGCAGCAGCAGGTGGCCGCGTTCGGGGTGCAGGAACTGCGGGAAGAACGACAGGTAGAACATGGCGACCTTGGGGTTGAGCACGCTGGTCATGAAGCCCATGAGAAACAGCTTGCGCGGCGCGTCGTGCGGCAGGTCGCGGGCCTGGAACGGCGCGGAGCCGCCGGGCTTGACGGCCTGCCACGCCATCCACAGCAGGTACGCCGCGCCGGCGATGCGCAGCGCATCGAACGCCATGGGCACGGCGGCCAGCAGGGCCGACAGCCCGAGCGAGGCCGCCAGCAGGTGGGTGCCGAAGCCGGCCACCACGCCCAGCAGCGACAGCAGGCCCGCGCGCGGCCCCTGCGTGAGGCTGCGGGACACGCAATAGACCATGTTGGGCCCGGGCGTGAGCACGAGCACCAGCGCGGCGAACGCGAACAGCAGGATTTCCTGGAAGGTGAAGAGGAACATCAGACGGGCTCCTTCGATGCGAGGGTGACGGGGCCGCGGGGCGTGGCCAGCACGGCCTGCAGGCGC
>NZ_BAAJYT010000087.1:0-14298 GCF_057541515.1 Acidovorax sp. KNOB132 | reverse complement strand
TTGCCGCGCCTGGCGGTGCAGCACATCGCTCAGGCCGCCGGGCGTGCCCAGCAGCGCGGCCAGGTGCAAGGCGCCAGGCGGCGGCGCCTCGGCGCACTGCAGGCCGTCGCCGTGCGCCGCCAGCGCGCCAGGGAACAGGGGTTGCAGCATCGGCATCACGGGGGACATAGGACGGAGACGCAGCAACCCCTGCATTGTTCACGCGGCGGGCTGCGGCCCCGGCATGCCCGCACGGCGCGGGAACGCCGGCATGAACATTTGCGGCGGGCCATCGTCTCGGGGGTGGGTGGCGCGCAAGCGCCGCCGCAGGCTGGCCCCGGGCCGCGCTGTGCGCGGGACGGGTGCCTGCGGTCGTCCATTCCACTCCAGCCGGGCCGCGGGGCGTTGCACGCCACCGGGGCGGAAAGATCCTTCGCATGACATCTCCCAATGGCCCCAGTGGCAACGCCGCCGAAATCAGGCGCCTGCTCCAGCCCTTCCTTCCGTGGATCGCGCTGTCCGCCATCACCGGCATCGGCGCCGGCGCGGCCACCGTCGCGCTGCTGGCCACCATCAACCGGGTGCTCAACACGCCGGGCGGGCTGGCCGGCGGGCTCCTCATGGTCTTCATCTGCCTGTGCCTGGGCGCCCTGGCCGGCCGGGTGGTGTCCGACATGTCCAGCAACTTCGTGGGCCAGCGCCTGGTAGCGCAGGTGCGCAAGGGGCTGGCCCAGAAAATCCTCGCGGCGCCCATCGATGCGCTGGAGCGCTACCGCACCCATCGGCTCATGCCCGTGCTCTCGCAGGACGTGGACATGATCAGCGACGTGGTGTTCGCACTCTCGGCCACCCTCATCGCGGTGGCCATCGCGCTGGGCTGCCTGATCTACCTGGCCGTGCTGTCGCTGCCGTTGTTCGGCGTGCTCATCGTGGCGCTGGCCATCGGCGCCACCATCCAGGTGGTGGCGCAGTCGCGCGGCGTGGCGGGCTTCTGGAAGGCGCGCGAGTACGAAGAGCAGTTGCACAAGGCCTACCGCGGCATCAGCGAAGGCGCCAAGGAGCTGCGCATGCACCGCGAGCGCCGCGCCCGCATGTTCAGCGGGCAGATCGAGCGCGTGGTGGACAGCATCCGCACCGTCAATGGGCGCGCCATCAACACCTATGTGATCGCCACGGCGTTCGGCTCGGCGCTGTTCTTCCTGCTGATCGCGCTCATCCTCGGCTGGGCCGCGCTGCGCGCGCCCGAGCCGGCCGTGCTCAGCGGGTTCGTGCTGGTGCTGCTGTTCCTGAAGGGGCCCATGGACCAGATCGCCTCGGCGCTGCCCGGCGTGGGCCGGGCCAAGGTGGCCTTCCAGCGCATCGCGGACCTGTCGGCCCGCTTCGCCAGCCCCGAGCCGCACCTGCCGCTGCACGCGCAGCAGCGCGAGGCCCGCCTGGACGATGCCATCGAACTGCGCGACGTGCGCTACGCCTTCGATGCACCGCAGGGCGGCGAGCCCTTCGTGCTCGGCCCCATCAACCTGCGCCTGCGCAAGGGCGAACTCGTCTTCGTGGTGGGAGACAACGGCTCCGGCAAGACCACCCTCATCAAGCTGCTGCTGGGGCTGTATGCACCGCAAAGCGGCACCATCGTGCGGGACGGCGAGCCCGTCGTGCCCGAGACGCGCGACGACTACCGCCAGCTGTTCACCACCGTGTTCTCGGATTTCTACCTGTTCGAAGACCTGCTGGGCGGCGAGTCGGTGGGCTCGACCGAGCAGGCCCAGAAGTACCTGGAGCGTCTGGAGATCGCGCACAAGGTGTCGGTGAAGGACGGCGTGTTCACCACCACCGACCTCTCCACCGGTCAGCGCAAGCGGCTGGCGCTGGTGCATGCCTACCTGGAGGGGCGCCCGGTGCTGGTGTTCGACGAATGGGCGGCCGACCAGGACCCCACCTTTCGCCACCTGTTCTATACCGAGCTGCTGCCCGAGCTGCGCGCCAAGGGGCACCTGCTGGTCGTCATCTCCCACGACGACCGCTATTTCCACCTGGCCGACCGCGTGGTGACCATGCAGGCGGGCCGCGTGGCGCAGGACCGCGTGGCCCCCGCCACGGCGGGGCAGGGTGGCGGGCACGGCGGGCCGCCGCCTGCATCGCCGCAGACGGTGCCGCACGGCCCTGGGGTGCCACCGGCCCAGGCCACGAGGGAGGAAGCCCGGGAAGACCTGACGCCAGCGTGATCCCCGGCGCTGTGCGCGCCGTGTGCGGCAGGCACTGCAAACCCTGGTGGGGCGGAAGTTTGCTCCTTTTTTTGTAGCGGTACGCCCTAGTGAAATATGCCGTGAAAGCCAATTTGGCTTGAATCATTCGCAGACTGCCACCGCCCGCATACACTGATCCCCTCCGGTCTCCGGGACCCTCAGGGAATCGCCATGCGCCCTTGCACGCTCCGTGTTCTGTCTTCCTTGCCAGCGGTGCTGGGGCTGGCGTTTGCGACCTTCGCGCACGCGCAGCCGCCCGCCGCCACGGTCTGGACCAATTCGATCGGCATGCCCTTCGTGCGCATCCCGGCCGGCCGCTTTCGCATGGGCAGCGACGAATCCCCCGAGGCCCTGGCGGCGTCCTACCCGCTCATGGAGCGCCAGCGCTTCACCCTGCTGGCGGACGAGGCGCCCGTGCACACCGTGCGCATCCGCCGCGCGTTCTACCTGGGCCAGACCGAGGTGACCGTGGGCCAGTTCCGCCGATTCATCGAGGCGTCGGGCTACCGCGCCGAATCCGAGGCCGACGGCACGGGTGGCTATGGCTACAACCCCCGCTACGACCCGGCCAGCACCGCGCGCGGCGACGCCTTCGAGGGGCGCGACCGGCGCTACTCCTGGCGCAACCCCGGCTTTGCGCAGGGCGACGACCACCCCGTGGTCAACATCACCTGGCACGACGCGCACGCGCTGGCGGCCTGGCTCAGCAGCACCGAAGGCCACCGCTACCGCCTGCCGACCGAAGCCGAGTGGGAATACGCCTGCCGCGCCGGCACGCGCACCCGCTATCCGCACGGTGACGATCCTGAAGGCCTGGTGCGCCACGCCAACACGTTCGACCAGGACGCCGTGCCTTACTGGCCCCGCTGGCAGGCCCAGGCGCTGCAAGGCCACGACGGCCACGCCTTCACCGCGCCGGTGGCCAGCTACCCCGCCAACGCCTTCGGCCTGCACGACATGGTGGGCAATGCGTGGGAATGGGTTTCGGACTGGCACGGCGACACTGCCTATGCCGAGTCGGCGCGCGACGATCCGCAAGGCCCCGCGCAGGGCGATGTGCGCGTGCGCCGCGGCGGCTCCTGGCACACCTGGCCGCTGTATGCGCGCTGCTCGTACCGCAACTGGAACAGCCCGGACACCCGCTATACGCTGGTGGGGGTGCGGCTGCTGCGGGAGATCGACGGTGCGGTGGCCGCCCGAAACAAGGCGGTGCCGCCCGCCGCGCGCTGAGGGCGGTCCCGGCCCTGGCCGTGCGCCGCTTGAATGGCGGGCGATCCGCAGCGCGGCGACTGTCGGGCGGCGTGGCTTCACGCCGCCATGCCGTCAGTCCGCGGGTGCGGGCTCCTGCACGGATTGAAGAATCGCCAGCAGCGGATCGTTCGGGTCGGGCCGATGGGTTTCCGGCCGGGTCGGGTCCCAATCCGGGTTGTTGCGGTTGAGCCATGCGCCGATCACGATGTCGCGCGCCAGGGCCCTGCGCTCTTCGGCCAGGGCTTCCAACGCCTCCTGCGTGGGCGGGGATTCCGACGAAGCATCGGGCGCGGGCTCGGATTCGTACAACTGCTGCTCCACGTTGGCCACGGCTTGCTCGAAATCGCGCAGCACATAGTGCGCCAGCAGGGCCCGCTCGTCGAACGGGGGCGGCGGTGCATCGCCAGCGGTTTCAAGGGGCGATGCGTCAGAGGTCACAGGGGTTTCGGCGAGGTATTCGGTGGTCATGGCAGGTCTTGCGAGATGAGGTGGCCGAGGCGGCGATCAGGTTCGTTGTGCGCAATCGACAGGCATCACCAACTGGACTGGTATCGCTGGTATTGGTGCGACATGCGGTAAGGGTCGAAATGGGCCATGTCGTGCTTGAACACCGATGCCGCATGCGCGAATGATTGGTAGGTGTGCGCCGCCGCCCGGAACGGGTAGGCCGCCTGGTTGAGAGCGGTTTGTGCCATGTGTTCGGCCCGATAGACGGCAGACTGCACCGCATGGTCGATGCGATGCCCCATGTTCTGGATCTTGTGTTCCGCCCGGTGCAGCGCGTTGTCCACGCGGTGCAGGCCGGAGTGGACCGCGTATTCCGCACGGTTCACGGCCGACTGGATGGCCTGATCCGCCCGGTACATGGCGTGGTCCACCCGGTGCGCCGCGGATTGCACGGCGTGGTCCACGCGGTACGCTGCTGACTGCACCGCGTGGTCCACCCTCTGGGCGGCGGAGTGCGCGACCTGTCCCACCTTGTACCGCGCCGCATTCACGCCATGGGCCACGGCCGCGCCTGCGAGCAGCGCGCCGCCCACGCCCACCATGGCCACCTGGGTCGCCTGGTGCAGGGCTGCGTTGCCATACCGCTTGGCCTGATGGGCCAGCCGGCGCGGATCGAACCGTTCCATCGTCGATGCCAGGGAGGACGCCGCCTGGCGCGCTCCTTGCGACATGCCATGGGCCGTCTCTCCGAAAAACGCACGGGCATGGCCTGCCGCCTGGGAATAGGCCGCCTGCGCGCGCTGCCGATGGTCGGCCTGTGCCAGGCGATGTTCCCCCGCCAGCTGGGGATAGCTGAAGCCCGGGCGGGACGCGGCATGGGACTCGGCGCGGAACGCCGAATAGCCGTTCTTGAGCTTCTGCACGTCGTTTTGCATGCCCTGCGATGCCTGGTGCACGGCGCCGTGGGCATGCATCGCGGCGTTGGAAAACGCCTGCATCATCGGCGAGCGCCCGCGCGGGGCCATGCCACCGTTTTGCGCCGGGTTCTCGCGGCCCTGTAGCCCGTTGAAACCGCTCGAGGACTTGCTTTTGCCGGTCGGGGTGCCGGGTGTGGCGGAAGGTGCCGGTTCGGTCGAAGCGCCTGCTGAACCCATGGCGGTCCGCAGCTTGTTGAAGCTGAATATCGATGTCATTTACCGTATCCCATGCAAAAAGAAGGGGCGACTGCAACCGGACGGCCGGCTTCATGTCGTGGCTGAAGGGGATGGTGCCGCCTGGCTGGCCACGCCGCCTGAAGCGGTCCGAACCGATCGGCGTGCAAGCGAAGGCCGTGCAGGCCCGCGGACTTTGGCCGGCCGCCATCCCGCCACCCGTGGGAACACCGTTTGCTAGAGCATCGGCATGTCCACGCAAGACGACGAAGACCCCATCCAGCATGCGCGCCGGCTTCGATCGGCCGCGGTGGCGCTGCGGCAATCCCTGCACCAGGCGGCCGAGCGCCTGCATCTTGCGCGCACGGCCCTGGCCGAGCAACGCCAACGCGTGGCTCCCGACCGGTTGGAAGGCCCGCGCGCCGCGCGGTTACCACACGACCCGACACGGGGTGGGTTCCGCTGAGGCCGGCAGGTCAGGCACGGGCCAACGCCACCGATCCTTTCTTTTTCGCGCATTCCTTCGCGCCCCTGCCGGGGCCTGCCTGCGCCCCGTGACCCGGCGCACGGCGTGGCGCTGCCCTTGCCGTAAAACTTGCCGTCAAACGCGCCTCCTGTGCGCCGCACGCTGCCCCGGCGTGGCGTCTGACGCGGCCCGGCCCAAGCCCTCCATAGAGTGGCCGCTCATCCATTCACTGTCTCGAAGGAATGTCCCATGAGCGAAGAAAAGCACGGCGAGCCCAATCCCATCGTCAACGCACTGTCCAACACCATCGCCGCGATCCGCGCCGACGATGACCAGCTTGAACTGGCCAAGGCCCACGAGGCCCTGCACCCCAAGGCCATCGAGAAACTCAGCGTGCAGGAAGCCCGCAGCCAGCCCACCGTGGCGGATGCCGTGAAACACCTGCTGACCCAGCAAGGCCGCGCCACCGACCCCACCGCGCTGGTGCCCGGCGTGCGCGCCACGCCCCTGTCCATCGACACCGACCACGGCCCGCTGCAGGCCACTGTCTATGCACCGGAAGATGCCACCGGCCAGGGCGCCGAGCTGCCCGTGGTGCTGTTCTTCCATGGTGGCGGCTGGGTCATCGCCGACAAGGAGGTCTATGACGGCGGTGCCCGGGGCCTGGCCAAGCAGGCGCACGCCATCGTCGTGTCGGTGGACTACCGCCAGGCACCGGAGCACAAGTTCCCCGCCGCCTGGGACGACGCCCTGGCCAGCTACCGCTGGCTCACCCAGTTCGCCTCCCGCATCGGGGGCGACGCCCGCCGCCTGGCCCTGGCCGGCGAGAGCGCCGGCGGCAACCTGGCCCTGGCCACCGCCATTGCCGCCAGGGACGCCGGCCTGCCGCCGCCCCGGCACGTGCTGAGCGTGTACCCCGTGGCGCAGACCAGCCTCAACACCGAGTCGTACCTCGAAAACGCCATCGCCAAGCCATTGAACCGCGCGATGGTGAAGTGGTTCGTCGACCATTTGGTGCGCACGGAGGACGACCTGGCCGACCCGCGCCTGTCCCTCATCGACGCCGATTTGCGTGGGCTGCCGCCCGTGACCATCATCAATGCCCGCCTGGACCCGCTGCGCAGCGACGGAGCGAAGCTGGAAGACGCCCTGCAAAAGGCCGGCACGCCGGTGGAGCGCCGGGAATACGAAGGCGTCGCGCACGAGTTCTTCGGTGCGGCCGCGGTGCTGGAGAAGGCGCGGCTGGCGCAGGCCTACGCGGGGGAGCGTTTGCGGGAGTCGCTTGCGATCTAGGCTGCGTTCGTCATTGCCGGTAGCGCCTGACGCAGCGCACTCAAAGCGCTATGCGATCCGATGTTTTTGCATCGGTCGCTTCGGTCACTAGCGCTTTGGGCAGGCGTTGGGAAATGTCTGCACGGCCTCCGTCGGAGGAATGCCGAAGTCCTCCTTCGGCAAGCGTTTGAATGCCGGCCAGTCAGACGCTTTCAGCGTGGTTGGGCCCTGCGTACAAACTGCGTCGATGTGCGAGGGGTTGGTATGGCAATCGACTGTCGAGAAGATGCAGCGCTCTCCCGCTGCAATCCTTAGCGCGGGTATGTCGCGCTCGGCAATCAGCATGTAGCTGTTGTCCTGATTGGTTTTCAACAGTGATGAAGGATGTGAGCCTTGAACAGCGCCGCCGCCTGCTGGTGGACTTGGCGCGGCGCCTGCACACAATTAACTTAACGCCCAGCGCATGCGCGCGCAGACCGACCCGGATGGGGGCGCATGGGTGCCCAGGAAGCCGCCCGGGGACAACCTGCGCAGCATGCGCCAGAAGCTGCGCCAGCATGCCCGCCAGGGGCAGCCCATGTTTGCCAAGCTGCGCCAGCAAAAGCTCCTTAAAGCGCGGGCAGAGGGCGGCGCCGCCGTGGCCACCTTCGGAGGGCGCGCAAAGCGGATCGCCCGCGTTCACCACTTCGGGGAAGTGGATGCATTCAGGCCAAGCGGACCGAACTACAAATTCCCAGTGCGGGAGCTATTGGATTTTTCACACAACGACTTAGACTTGTTAAAGGAACGACTATTAGAGTATTTCGAGCTATGACGGCCTAATGCCGTTGCCCCAAGCTGCCACCTTCACGAGGTAACAAATGCCCAACTACGTCAGTTCCGGAGAGAGAGCTGGGTTTGATGCACCATTCATTGAATGGTTGCGCGCGGCCGCGAGAACAGCTTCGATAGATGAACTTCAAGCAAGCATCTCAACTCGCATGGCCGGCCGAACTCTGACGGCGTACAGGTTAGCTGCAGGCCGCTTTGTTTATCGGGCTCGAAAAGTAGATTCGGCATTTCAGCCTGCGCAGCTGAACGACTCACCCTAGCCTACCCCCCTCCCCATCAGTGCAGGTTGAATAGGTTGAACAGGGAAGGCCGGCCCATTTTGTACTGCGGCCTTTCAAAGTCACCTTTGTTGTACGAGTGTGACGCTGAAATCGGTGATGAATTTGTTCTCTCAATCTGGAGGCTGCGCAGTGATGCACTTCTAACTCATATTGGTTACACGGACCAGGTATTAGCAAACATGGGGAGTCAGCGCGTAGCGCCGGATTTAAATGTGGTGGCGAGTGAGCCGGAAATTTCAGATGATCCGCTGAGCGCAATTTTCACTGAACACATTTCCGCAGGAGAAAGAGAAAAATACAAAATCACTGCCGCAATCGCCGAATTGCATTATGGGAACTTTGAAGGGAAGTCAGTGGTGATTGCGGGAGTGGCCTACCCGTCGGTTCGAGGCAGGGGAAATTCTGACAACGTCGCACTCGTTCCTTGGTTCGTAGATACCCATCTCGACCTTACAAAAGCGCTACACATACGAGTGACAAAGGTGGAGCCGCTCGAATTTCATTGCGACGGCCTCAACGAAGGGTGGCCCAACCAAGAAGGAAAAATTGTTTGGACTGGTGACCCACCCGGCCTAATGAGGCCCCGTCCTGGAGTTGAACATTTAGCTCGCTTCGTAAAAGGGGTAGATATTGACGGTGACTATCAACACGGGAAGGACTGCATTGGTCACTGGCAATTTGAGGAGCATCCGGTGGGAACGTTTGCCGCCGGCTTGAGGTCATCATCTCTGGGATCGAAAGGCCCGCGCGGCTCCTGAGCTGGCGACGAATTACGTTCGGGGAACTGTGAAACGCTTCCCCACAGTGCCCACTGCTGGCGTCCGCGCGCGTGCGAAAGCACTTTGCGGTGATGCGTTACGAAACGCCACAGCAAGACAGCCCGCAGGAAGCCGCACGCCGGCTCGAAAACCTCGCGCGCATGGGCACCGTGATGGCCGTGCGGCACGCCAAGCCCGCACGCTGCCGGGTCCAACTGGGCGAAAACACCACCGATTGGCTGCCCTGGCTCGCCGGCCGCGCTGCGGGTAAGCAGGGTAGCCACTGGTGGCCACCCGTCGTGCCAGCCCGACAACATGGCCACCCAAGCCCGCGTGTATGGCGCCATCGTTTCGGCCCTCATGTGCTGGGAGCCGCGCTTGCAGATCGACAAGACGAGTCGCACGCCTATGGTGAGCTGCTCATTCGCGCCCGCATCAACGACGCCGCCCGCGCCCACCTGCTGGCCTTCGTCGCCGGCAGCGACCTCGACCAGCTGGCCGCCCTGTTGGCGTGCAGCGCATGGCGGGCGAGGCCGACGAACGGCTGCGCACCCGCCTGCAGCTCAAGATTGCCGCGCTTGGCGCCCAGGGCACGCGGCAGCACTGCGAATTCGTTGCCCTGACGGCCTCGACCCTGTTGCGCGCCGCGCAGGCCAGCCAGCCCGTGCCCGGCGCCGTGCTGGCGATGCTGTGGGTGACCGACCAAGCCCAGGCCGAGCCCGTGCGCGCCGCCGTCGATACTGCGCTGAAAGCCGACGCCGCCCGCATGCTGGGCGTGCGCCTGTCCGTGAGCACCGCCCACCGGGTGCAAGCCCTCCAGGCGCAGCCGGACACCTACAGGGCGGTCATTCCAAGGATGCGCTTCGGCACAGATGTTTCTGTAGGCCCTCACGTAGGCGGTAAAACTTGAATTGAGGTTGTTGAGTGGCTGAATGTCAGCTGATGAGTTGCTGTATATAAAGCCAGCCATTAGGGCGTAACACGTTGATTCGTATGGGCCAAATTTTTGGGGAAGGCGAAAAAAAAAGCGCCTCGTAAGGCGCTTGTTTTTGCTGAGGTGGCGGAGACTGTGAGATTCGAACTCACGGACGGTTGCCCGTCGGCAGTTTTCAAGACTGCTGGTTTAAACCGCTCACCCAAGTCTCCGCAAACTGGCGCGTATTCTAGCCGGCCTCCACGCCCCGTCCCCGCGCATCAGGCCGCCTGCAGCAGGCCCTTCTTCTCGATGAAGGCCACGACCTCGTCCAGACCCTGCAGGGTTTTCAGATTGGTCATCACGAACGGCTTGGTGCCGCGCATGCGCGTGGTGTCGGCGGCCATCACGTCCAGGTTGGCGCCCACGTGCGGGGCCAGGTCGGTCTTGTTGATGACGAACAGGTCGCTCTTGGTGATGCCGGGGCCGCCCTTGCGGGGGATCTTCTCGCCCGCGGCCACGTCGATCACGTAGAGCGTGAGGTCGCTCAGCTCGGGGCTGAACGTGGCCGCGAGGTTGTCGCCGCCGCTTTCGATGAAGACCACGTCGGCGTTCGGAAACTGCGCCAGCATGCGGTCGATGGCCTCCAGGTTGATGGAGGCGTCTTCGCGGATGGCGGTGTGGGGGCAGCCGCCGGTTTCCACGCCGAGGATGCGTTCCGCGGGCAGGGCGCCGCTCACCGTGAGCAGGCGCTGGTCTTCCTTGGTATAGATGTCGTTGGTGATGGCGATGAGGTCATGCTTGTCGCGCATGGCCTTGCACAGCATTTCCAGCAGGGTGGTCTTGCCCGAGCCGACGGGGCCGCCGATGCCCACGCGCAGCGGGGGCAGGGGCTTGGTGCGGTGGGGGATGTGGTGCAGTGCGGTGGTGCTGGTGGTGGTGGTGTTCATGATCGGAAGAGGCGGGAGTATTGGGTTTCATGCTGCGCCGACAGGATGGCGAGCATGGGCGAGAAGGCCTGGCGGTCCGCGTCGCCGGTGTGCAGCGCGGCCTCAGTGGCGGCGGGAATGGCGGCGGCCAGCCGGGCCAGGATGCGCTGGCCGGCGCTCTGGCCCAGGGGCACGGCCTTGAGGGCGGCCTGCACCATGTTCTCGGCCCAGCCGAAGGTGTAGGCCAGCAGCACGTCGCGCGCGCCGGCTTCGGTGCCGGCGGCGGCCAGGGCGAAGGCGACAGGGTAGGTGGGGGTGGGCGGCAGGGCGGCGAGCGCGGCCACGTCGTGCAGCCGGGCGGCGTCGCCCGCGTGCTGGTTGCGCAGCCAGTCGGCCAGCGACCGGCCCATCTGCTCGGTCTGCAGGCGCATTTCGCTGGTCTCGCGCGTTTGCAGCACCCAGTCGTTCAATTGGCGCACGCGGGTGTGGTCGGTGGCGCGCCAAGCGGCCAGCGCCTGCTGCAGCACGGCCATGTCGCCGCGCGCCTGGGTGAGCTGCAGTTGCGCGGCCAGCCATTCGGCGGCGGCGGCTTCGGTGGTGACGCCGGCGCGCTCCACCGCCACTTCCAGTCCTTCGGAGTACGAGAACCCGCCCACCGGCAGCGCCGGCGAGGCCAGCCAGATGAGCTGCAGCAGGCTGGCGGCGGGCAGGGCCGTGGGGGCTTGGGGAGGAGGTGCGTTGCAGTCGGGGGCCGTCATCCCGGCGTCAATCAAGGATTGTGGTGCGGGTGATCGCACTTCGCATGGTCGTGGCCATGGGCGTGCGCATCGCCGTGATCGTGGCCATGGCTTGCATGGCGGTGCCCATGGTCATGCCCATCGCCGTGCGCAGGGCCGGCGGCGTCGTGCGAAGGGGCTGCATGGTCGTGGCCATGGTCATGGCCGTGGTGCCCGTGCCCATGGTGCCCGCCCGCCGCATAGGCGCCACCCTCGGGCTCGAAGGGGGCATCGATCGCGTTCACGATGAGGTGCATGGCGCGCAGCATGTCGGCGAGCACGTGGTCGGGCTCGATCTGCAGGTGGGTGGGCGTGAGTTCGATGGGCACGTGCCGGTTGCCCAGGTGGTAGGCAGCGCGGGTCAGATCGAAGGGAGTGCCGTGGTGGGTGCAATGGGTGATACGCAGCACCGCCTGGGGCGCGGCGATCACTCGGACCAGGGCGCCGTCCTCGGCCACCAGCACGTCGCCGCCACGCACGGCGGTGCCCCGGGGCAGGAAGATGCCCAGTTCCCGCCCGGTGGAGTCGGTGGCGGCGAAGCGGCTTTTCTGGCGCGTGTCCCAGTCGAGTTCGAGGGTGGCGGCGCGCTTGACGAGCACGGGCGCGAGGCCCTTGCCCTGGGCGATGAGTTTGGAGACTTGATGCATGCGTGCGATCAGAACAGAAAGTAGCGTTGCGCCATGGGCAGCACGGTCGCGGGCTCGCAGGTGAGCAGCTGGCCGTCGGCGCGCACGGTGTAGGTCTGCGCGTCGATCTCCATGCGCGGCGTGTAGTGGTTGTGCACCATGTGCTGCTTGCGCACGCCGCGCACGCCGCGCACGGCGCTGAGCTGCTTGGCCAGGCCGAAGCGCTCGCCGATGCCCGCGGCCAGTCCGGCCTGCGACACGAAGGTGAGCGAGGTGCGGGCCAGCGCACCGCCGAAGGCGCCGAACATGGGCCGGTAGTGCACGGGTTGCGGCGTGGGGATGGAGGCGTTGGGGTCGCCCATGGCGGCCATGGCGATGAAGCCGCCCTTCAGGATCATGGCGGGCTTGACGCCGAAGAAGGCGGGCTTCCAGATCACGATGTCGGCCCACTTGCCCACCTCCAGGCTGCCCACCTCGTGGCTGATGCCGTGGGCGATGGCGGGGTTGATGGTGTACTTGGCCACGTAGCGCTTGATGCGCGTGTTGTCGTTGCGCGCGGTGTCGCCGTCCAGCGTGCCGCGCTGCGCCTTCATCTTGTGGGCCGTCTGCCAGGTGCGCAGGATGACCTCGCCCACGCGGCCCATGGCCTGGCTGTCGCTGCTCATCATGCTGATGGCGCCCAGGTCGTGCAGCACGTCTTCGGCCGCGATGGTTTCCTTGCGGATGCGGCTCTCCGCAAAGGCCAGGTCTTCGGCGATGGAGGCGTCCAGGTGGTGGCACACCATGAGCATGTCCACATGCTCGTCCAGCGTATTCACCGTGTAGGGCATGGTGGGGTTGGTGGAAGACGGCAGAAAGTTCGCCTCGCCCACCACGCGCAGGATGTCGGGCGCATGCCCGCCGCCCGCGCCTTCGGTGTGGAAGGCGCAGATGCCGCGGCCCGCCACGGCGGCGATGGTGTTCTCGACGAAGCCGCTCTCGTTGAGCGTGTCGGAGTGGATGGCGACCTGCGTGTCGGTGGCGTCGGCCACGTCCAGGCAGTTGCTGATGGCCGCGGGCGTGGTGCCCCAGTCCTCGTGCAGCTTGAGGCCGATCACGCCCGCGTCGATCTGCTCGTGCAGCGCGTCGGGCAGGCTGGCGTTGCCCTTGCCGAGAAAGCCGAGGTTCATGGGAAAGGCGTCGGCCGCCTGCAGCATGCGCTCGATGTTCCAGGGGCCCGAGGTGCAGGTGGTGGCCAGCGTGCCGGTGGCCGGGCCGGTGCCGCCGCCCAGCATGGTGGTCACGCCCGACGCCAGGGCCTCTTCGATCTGCTGCGGGCAGATGAAATGGATGTGGCTGTCGATGCCGCCCGCGGTGACGATGTTGCCCTCGCAGCTGATGATCTCGGTGCCGGGGCCGATGACGATGTCCACGCCGGGCTGCGTGTCGGGGTTGCCGGCCTTGCCGATGGCGGCGATGCGCCCGCCCTTCAGGCCGATGTCGGCCTTGACGATGCCCCAGTGGTCCAGGATGAGCGCGTTGGTCAGCACCGTGTCCATGGCGCCCCCGGCCGTGGGGCCGGTGCCCTGGCCGTCGCGCGTGCGCTGGCCCTGCGCCATGCCGTCGCGGATGGTCTTGCCGCCGCCGAACTTGACCTCTTCGCCATAGGCGCCGGCGCGCAGCGTGTAGTCCTGTTCCACCTCGGCGATGAGCCCGGTGTCGGCCAGGCGCACGCGGTCTCCGACGGTGGGGCCGAACATCTCGGCATAGGCGCGTTTGGACACAGTGGCCATGGGAATGCTCTCCAGCTCTCGGGCGGTTCGAAAAGGGATGGGGTCGGGGTTCAGGCGGCGGCCGGGGCCGGCGGCTCGCCCAGCGGCCCCTGCGTGAGGCCCCGAAAGCCGTACACCGTGCGGTCGCCCGCGTAGTCCACCAGTTCCACGGTGCGCTGCTGGCCGGGCTCGAAGCGCACGGCCGTGCCGCTGGCGATGTTCAGCCGCATGCCGCGTGCGGCATCGCGGTCGAAGCCGAGCGCGCCGTTGGTCTCGGCGAAGTGGTAGTGCGAGCCGACCTGGATCGGCCGGTCGGCGGTGTTGCGCACCACCAGGGTGAGGGTGCGGCGGCCAGTGTTGAGCGCGTGCTCGCCGTCGTCGATGAGGAGTTCGCCGGGGATCATGGGGTGGGCTCGCAGTGGGATGGTGCAGTGGTCGATGCGTTGGGCCGCTCAGGCCATGCGCACGAGCAGCGTGGCGCCCAGCAGCGCGGTCGAGGCGCCCGCCGCCACGGCCAGCCAGCGGTGGCGCGCCACCACGGCATGGCCCAGGGCGATGCCGGCGGCGTGCAGCGTGGCGGTGGCGATCACCATGCCGGCCAGGGCCAGCCACTGGCCGCTGCCG
>NZ_BAAJYT010000086.1:0-14789 GCF_057541515.1 Acidovorax sp. KNOB132 | reverse complement strand
CCCTGGCGCCGCCGGCCCCCGTGCCGCCCGTGTCCTTGGTGCCGCCGCCATCTGCCGTCCGGGCCGCGCCCATCGTGCATCCGGAGGACCTGTTCGACATTCAGCAGCAGGCCGACTTCTTCGTGTCGGTGGGCGAGCATGACCAGGCCATCGGTGTGCTTAAGCGCCACATTGCCGAGCATGGAGAGACCTCGCCCTTTGCCTACCTGGAGTTGCTGCGCCTGTACCACACGCTCAGCCGCGTGGACAGCTTCAATCAGCTGCGTGCCCAGTTCCAGGCGCAGTTCAATGCGCAGGTGCCGGAGTTCTCCTCGTTCCACCGGACGGGCCTGACGCTGGAAAGCTACACGGAAGCGCTGGCGGCCATCGAGGCCGAATGGTCCTCCCCCGAGGTGCTGGACACCCTCGAAGGCTGCCTGTTCCGCCGCGGCGAAGACGCCATCGCCTCGCCGTTCGATCTGGCGGCCTACGACGATCTGTTGCTGTTGCTGGCCATCGCGCAGACCACACCGGCCAGTGCCCGCGGTGTTCCGCCGCCACGCACCCGCACCACACCCCTCACGCCCCCGCCGCTGGAAATCGAGCCCGAGCCGGAATTGCCTTCCGCCAGCGCCTTCGGTGTGGACAGCCTCTCCGCGCGTCGGGAGCAGGAGTTGCAATCGCTGGACTCGCTGTCTGCCGGGTTCTCCTGGGAATCGATTCCGGCGCCTCTGGCCCCCAAGCCGATCTCCGAGGCCATGCTGGACATCGACCTGACCGATCCACCACCGCTCACGCTGAGCGAGCTGCCCCCGGTGCCCGTCACCGCGCCGCCTTCGGCGGGGGATCCGGTCGGCTTCGGCATGGACAACGACAAGATGGAGTTGCGGCTGGAGCTCGAAGAGCTGGAGCGAAAGCAGCGCACGGACAAGTAACGGAAAAAAGGCCCTTCGGGGCCTTTTTCGATGCAGGGCATGCCGCGCGTTGCGGCTTTCTGCCGTCGGCGCACGCCTGCCAGGGGTTGCCGGTGTCAGCCCGCCATGCGGGCCATCAGTTCCTGCGCCGCGGCTTCCGGATCGTCGGCATTGACGAGCGCCCGCACCACGGCGATCGAGCCCACACCCGTGGCCAGCACCTCGCCGAACTGCGGCGCCCCGATGCCGCCGATGGCGACCATCGGGTAGTGCCGCATCAGTCGGGCATAGCCGGCCAGGCGTGCGACCCCCTGGGGCACGGTGGCCATCTTCTTGAGCGTGGTGGGAAACACCGCCCCCATGGCCACATAGCTGGGCGCCGCGGCATCGGCGCGCACCATTTCCGCATAGCCGTGGGTGCTGACCCCCAGGCGCAGGCCGGCGTCGCGGATGGCCTGCAGCTGCGCAGGCGCCAGCGCATCGAGGTCTTCCTGGCCCAGGTGGACGCCGTAGGCGCCCGCGTCGATGGCGGCCTGCCAGTGGTCGTTGATGAACAGCAGGGCATGCGTGCCGCGCACGGCGTCCACGGCGGCCCGCACTTCGTGCGCGATGGTGTGTGCGTCGTCCGTCTTGTAGCGCAGTTGCACGGTGGGTACGCCGGCACGGGCCATGCGGCCCACCCATTGCGCATCGGGCAGCACTGCATAGAGACCCAGCCGCTCGGGGCAGGCGGGGAAGGGCTGGCGGTGCGGCAGCGGCTGCAGGCCGAAGTCTTGCGGCGCATCGGGCCACTGCGAGGCATCGAAGCCGCCGGTGCGGTCCGTCTGTGCCTGCCAGGCCCGGGCGAGGCACTCGGCATCGCTGGCGATGAAACCCAATGCGCTGCAGGCCTCCAGCGCCGCGCGGTACACCGGGCCGCCGGACAGCGGCACGGGGGCCGGCTGGGACGGGAAGTCGGCGAAGGCGGCGCCATGCGCGGCCAGGATGGCGCGCACCCATGCGGCGTGCCCCGAAGCGGTTCCATGCAGCATCTCAGCCATGGTCGTGGTGCCAGAAAGGGGTGCCCAGCACCGGGGTGCTCGGCTGGGCGGCTTCCTGCGCGGCCATGGCGCCCGCACGGCGGGCGGTGCGGCCGGCCTGCACGGCGTCGGCGAAGGCGCCGGCCATGGCCACCGGGTCTTGCGCCAGGGCCACGGCGGTGTTCAGCAGCACGCCGTCATAGCCCCATTCCATCACCTGGCAGGCATGCGAGGGCAGGCCCAGGCCGGCGTCCACCAGCATGGGCACGTCCAGGCGCTCGCGCAGCAGCTGCAGCGCATAGGGGTTGACCGGGCCGCGGCCGGTGCCGATGGGCGCGGCCCAGGGCATCACCGCCTGGCAGCCCACATCGACGAGGCGCTGGCACAGCACCAAGTCCTCGGTGCAGTAGGGCAGCACTTGGAAGCCGTCGCGGATCAGCTGCGAGGCGGCATCGACCAAGTTCAGCGTGTCGGGCTGCAGCGTGTAGTCGTCGCCGATCAGCTCCAGCTTGATCCAGGGCGTGCCGAACACTTCGCGCGCCATCTGCGCGGTGGTGATGGCCTCCTGCACGCTGTGGCAGCCGGCGGTGTTGGGCAGCACGGGCACGTCCAGGCGCCGCAGCAGCTCCCAGAAGCCGCTGCCGGTCTCGGCGGCGTTGCTGCCCTGGCGCCGCAGCGAGGCGGTCACCATCGCGGGCCGGGCGCGCTGCACGGCGGCTTCGAGCACGCTGGGCGATGGGTAGCGGGCGGTGCCCAGCAGCAGGCGGCTGGAAAAGCGCTGGCCGTACAGCACCAGCGCATCGGCGTCGTCGTTGTCTCGGGAAGGGTTGGAAGGGGAATGCATGGTGCTCAGCCGCCCGTCACGGGCGAGATCACTTCCACCCGGTCGCCCGCGGCAAGCTGGCGCAGGTGGTACTGGGTGTTGGGAACGAAAACGGTGTTCACGGCCACGGCGAAGGGCGGGCGTGCGGCGATGGCGGCCAGCGCGTCGGCTACGGTGGCAGGCTCCGGCAGGGTCGTGGCGGTCTGGTTGATGGTGATGTTCATGGGGAAAGGGCTGCCTCTTCGTCGAGGTGCAGGGCCAGATCGAAACGGGAGGCCAGCGCCGATTGTCCCTGGTTCAACCATTCCATGACGGCGTCGAGGATGGCCGGGGCGATCATGAAGCCATGGCGGTACAGGCCGTTGACCTCCAGCACGCGCGGGCGCACCTGGCGGAGGGCGGGCAGGTTGTCGGGCAGGGTCGGGCGGCATTGCGTGGCCACTTCGAGGATGCGGGCCTCGGCAAAGCCCGAATGCACCGCGTAGGCCGCGCTCAGCAACTCCAGGGTCGAACGCACGCTGGCGGGCGACAGGTCGTCCGATTCGATCTCGGTCGCGCCGATCACGAACAGGTGGTCTTCCTTGGGGGCGATGTAGATCGGGTAACGCGGATGCACCAGGCGGGTCGGCCGCCGCAGGGTTACCTCGGGCGCATGCACGCGCACGACCTCGCCGCGCACGCCGCGCAGCGCGCTCCACTGCGTGCGGGCGCCCAGGCCCCGGCAGTCGATCACCCAGTTGGGCTGGCCGGGCGTGCCGGGGGAAAAGTCCGATGGCGCGCGCGGGCAGTGCCAGTGGGCCTCGATGCCCAGGCCGGCGAAGCTGGCCTCCAGCGCGGCCAGCAGCTGCCGGTTGTCCAGCTGGCCCTCGCCGGGCAGATACAGCCCCTGGGCGAAGCGCTGCCCCACGGCTGGCTCGTGCGCCTGCACGCCGGCGCTGTCGAGCACCTGCAGGGCGGGCAGTTCCGGCAGGGTGGCCGTGGTGCGTTCGAGTTGTCCGCGCAGCCGGGCGGCCTCGGGCGCGTCCTGGCGGTGCCACAGGATCAGCGTGCCCTCCTGCTGAAAGAACACGGGGCCGTTCAGGCGGGCCAGCAACTGGGGCCAGCGCGTGAGCGCGTAGTGGCCCATGCGCACCACGCCGGGCTCGGTCACCGCGGACTCCGCCAACGGTGCCAGCATGGCTGCGGCAATGCGCGCCGCGGCGCCTTGCGCATCGGGACCGGCGGCGTCGTAGACCGTGACCGCATGGCCCTGGTGGGCCAGCTCCACGGCCAGCAGCCGGCCCATGAGGCCGGCGCCCAGAATGGCGAGGGAAGAGGGCGAGGAAGGGGAAAGAAGAAGGGGGCGCATCGGGTCCGTCTGTCTGCAAGCCAACAGGGGGACAAAACGGGAAGGCTCCGCCGATGAAACTCCCCACGCCAGCATGACCTGGATCGGGTCGCGGGGCACGCGGGGCGGTGGTGTGGCCGCCAGGCCCCAGGGTATGTTCTCAGTCGCGCGCCATGGGCGGGACACCCCTGTTTCGTCCGTGCAGGGATTACAGCACAGTGACCGCGCCCGCCGGTTTGACCTGGCGCATGGGCCATAATTTTTGCCCATGAACACTGAGACCCTCTCGCCGCCGGCCGCCCGCCGCTACGCACGCGTGCTGTCGATCGCCGGATCGGACAGCGGCGGCGGAGCGGGCATCCAGGCCGACCTGAAAACCTTCAGCGCCCTGGGCTGCTACGGCATGACCGCCATCACCGCCCTGACCGCGCAGAACACGCAGGGCGTGCGCGCCATCCACGGCGTGCCGCCGGACATGCTGCGCCAGCAGATCGATGCGGTGGTGGAGGACATCGGCGTGGACGCCGTGAAGATCGGCATGCTGCATTCGCCCGAGGTGGTGCGCGTGGTGGCCGATGCCATCCGCCGCCACCGCCTGCCGCACGTGGTGCTGGACCCGGTGATGGTCGCCACCAGCGGCGACCGGCTCATCGCGCAAGAAACCGTGGGCGTGCTGGTCGAGGCCTTGTTCCCGCTCGCCACGCTGGTCACGCCCAACCTCGACGAAGCGGGCTTGCTGCTGGGCCGGGCGGTGGACGGTGCCGATGCGCTGGACGCTGCGGCGCAGGACCTGCTGGCGCTCGGCGCGCCGGCCGTGCTGCTCAAGGGCGGCCACCTGCCGGGCGACTGGGTGATCGACGTGCTGGCCGGGCCGCAGGGCCTGTACCACCGGCTGCAGTCGGCCCGCATCGCCACGCACAACGGGCACGGAACGGGCTGCACGCTGTCGTCCGCGATCGCCGCGCACCTGGCGCTCGGCGAGCCGCTCGTGCAGGCCGTGGAGCATGCGCGCGCCTACATCCTGGCGGCCATCGCCGCGGGCGCCGACGTGCACACCGGCCGGGGCCACGGGCCGCTGAACCACGGGCACAGCCCGGTGGCGCAGCGCATCTTGCAGGGCTGACCGCGCAGGGGCGCTGCCTGCCCCGTCCTCACCGTCCAAGGTTGCTGGGTGGTGCTATCAAAATAATAGCTGAATGCCGGCGACTTGATTGTGCTGGAGCCCGATTTTTGCCTCATATCATCACGCGGCCAGGTAAGCCGGCCAGGTAAGCCGGCCGCGTGCGCCGCGGGCGTGGGTCAGCGCCGGCCCGGCCGGGTGAGGAACGCCAGCGCGAAGCACAGGCACAGTGTCGGCAGCGCCGCGCCCAGCGCCGGCAGCACCCGCGGCAGCCCGTGGTAGCAGGCGATGCCCGCGATCCAGAGGCCGACGGGCAGCCACTCCACCTGCCGCGCCTTTGCCAGGGCCTGCTGCACCGGCGCGCCGAACGCCAGCCGGCCCAGGATGACGCCGAACAGCGGCACGAATACCGAGCTGAGCAGCAGCAGGAACGGCTCCAGGCTGTGCATCGGCAGCACCAGGGCCAGCGCCGTGCACAGCGCCGCCATGGCCATGCCCCAGCGGCGCACGCCCCAGCGCGGCAGCAGGCTGTGGGCCGAGACCGCGCCCGAATACGCATCGCCATAGGCGTTGTCCACCTCGTCGATCAGGATGAGCGACAGCGCGATCAGCCCGCCCTGGGCCAGCAGCAGCGCGGTCACCAGGTCCTGGCTGGGCAGCGTGAGCGCCACCAGCACGCCGAGCGCATAGCACCACAGGTTGGCCAGCGCGTAGCCCAGCCAGGTGCCGCGCAGCGCGGACCGGCCGGACGTGCCGTGGCGCGCGTAGTCGGCCACCAGCGGCAGCCAGGAGATGGGCATGGCGATCACCAGGTCCAGCGCCGGCAGCACGCCCATGCCGCCCGCGCCGGGGCGCGTCCACAGCGTGGCGAATCCCTGGGCCTGCGCCAGCGACACGAACTGCCAGCTCAGCCACAGCAGCGACAGCACCACCAGGGGCAGCGCCACGCGCGCGATGAGCCGGCGCACCAGCTGCACCATCGAGCCGCTGAGCAGCAGCATCACCACGCCGCCCCACAGCAGCGTGGCCAGCACCGGCCAGTGGGCCCCGCCCATGGCGCCGGCCTGCCGGCCGATGGCCACCGTGGCATCGCGCATCACCACCAGCTCGAACGCGCCCCAGCCCGCGAGCTGCACGATGTTGAGCCCGATGGGCAGGCCTGCGAACGCGCGCCCGTAGACGGCATGCATCAGTCCGGCGCTCGCCAAGCCGCTGTCGCAGCCGATCTTGGCCACCCAGCCCAGCAGGCCGGCGCCGATCAGCGACCCGGCCACGATGGCCGCCAGCGCCTCGCGCGGGCTCAACGCGGGCATCAGATAGGCGCCCACCTGCATCACCAGCAGGCCCACACCCAGGCTGAACCACAGCGAGGCATGGTCGCCGAAACGGAAGACGCGGCGGTCGGGCGCGATGGGGATCAGCGCGTCGTTGGCAGTCGCAGGGGGCGAGGAGGGCGGCATGGAAGCTCCGTGGATGGCAGGCACAGCAGGATCGCGGCACGGGCTGGCCCCAAGGCACGCCGGGACGGCATGCGGTGGGCGTGGCGGCGGGAGGCGAATGGCCTGCGCGAGGATGACCCCGGCCGATTCAAGGGGAAAGTCTCAGACGGGGGCCGGTCGGCAGCACCCCTGGCGAAGCCGCGATTCTAGGGCGGTGCGGAGGCCGCCGGCACCGCCACCCCCAGCCGCTCGTGCAGCCGGGCGCTGGTGGTGGTGTATTGCAGCGCCACGGGCGCGCCGGACAGGTATTCGGCCGCGCCGAAGGCCGCCAGCGTGGCTTCGTGGAAGCCGCACAGGATCAGCTTGCGCTTGCCGGGGTAGGTGTTGATGTCGCCCACCGCATGGATGCCGGGGATGGCCGTGCGGAAGGCCGCGGTATCGACCACGAGCTGCTTGCGCTCCATCGCCAGTCCCCAGTCGGCGATGGCGCCCAGGCGCGGCGAGATGCCGAGGCAGGCAATGAGCACGTCGAGCGGCAATGGCCGGGGCTGGCCGTCCGGGTCGATCAGTTGCAGCGCGCTCAGGCGGTCGTGCTGCACCTCGACGCCGACGATCTGCCCGGCCACCACCGCGATGCGGCCGGCGTCGCGCAGGGCCTGCAGCTGGGCCAGGGCCTCGGGCGGCGCCTGGAAGGCATCGCGCCGGTGCAGCAGGGTCACGCTGGCGGCGGCGTGCGGCCCCGGTTGGGCGCAGGCGATGGCGCGGGCCACGGCGGTGTCTTCGCCGCCATGCACGACCACATGCCGGCCGGCGGTGTCGGCCGCATCCTCGTGGTAATGCAGTTGCGTGCCTTCGAAGCGATCGATGCCTTCGGCCTTGACGGCGCGCGGCACGAACGCGCCCACGCCCGCGGCGATGAAGACCGTGCGCGCCAGCAGCGCGGTGCCGGCCGTGGTCTGCAGCAAAAGCCGCCCGTCGGGCCGCGGCGCGAGCGTGGCAACACGCTGGCCCAGGTGCAGGGTGGGTGGGAACGGGGCGATCTGCCGCTGCAGCAACGCGACGAGTTCGCGCCCGGTGCAGACGGGAATGCCGGGAATGTCGTAGATGGGTTTGTCGCCGTACAGCTCGGCGCACTGGCCGCCCACGTGGGGAAGCGCATCGATCACATGGGCTGCAATGCCCTGCAACCCGAGCTGGAACACCTGGAACAGCCCAACCGGCCCCGCGCCGATGACGGCGGCATCCGTCTCGATGGCCATCGGGGTGGATGGGGGCGCTTCGGTCTTCACGGGGTGTCGGGGGCCTGTCTGCTTCAGCGGATCAGGTCGACCACCTTGCCGGGCTTGCCGTTCCATTCGTCGGCGTCGGGCAGGGGCGCCTTGCGCTTGGTGATGCTCTTGAACTGGGGCGACAGGTCGGCGTTGATCTTGATGAAGGCGATCTGGTCCGGGGGCAGGTCTTCCTCGGCAAAGATGGCGTTGGCCGGGCACTCGGGAATGCACACGGCGCAGTCGATGCATTCATCGGGGTCGATCACGAGGAAGTTGGGGCCTTCGCGGAAGCAGTCCACGGGGCACACGTCCACACAGTCGGTGTACTTGCACTTGATGCAGTTTTCGGAGACGACGTGAGTCATGGCAGGAGTTGTCGTTGGAATCGGGGGTAACCCGCGATTTTAGGGCGTTTCAGGGAGCGGCCTGGGGCCGCCCCTGCAACGGCGAAGATTCGGCGCCTCGGGTCAGGCCGCCGGGGCGTTCACCAGCACCGCGCCAGCGGTCTTGTGGCTGGCGGTATCCACCAGTATCAGCGAGCCCAGCACGCGCGCCTGGGTGAACGGCGCGGCGGGCAGGGGCTCCTGCAGCAGCAGGTCGACGTGGCCGATGGCATTGGGGTCGAGCTGGGCGGCGTCTTCTTCGGCCAGCGTGTGGATGTTGAGCTTGTGCACCACGCGCTGCACCTTGGCCTTGACCCAGCGGTGGCCGTGCAGCGCCCAGTACACGCGGCCGGCGACCAGGGGCTCGTCGTCCATCCAGGCCACGGTGGCGCGCAGTTCGCGCCGGCCGGGCCAGGAGGGCGTCGATGCCGGGGTGTCGAAATCGTCGGCGGCCACGGCGGCGGCCTGCGGTGCGGCCAGGATCCAGTCGCCGCGCGACACGTCCACCTCGCGGTCGAGCACGATGCCCGCGCTCTGGCCGGCCGGCACGCCCACGGGGCGGCGCGCATGGTCTAGGACCTGGGCCACGGTGGCCTGCTGGCCGCTCGGGAACACCTGCACGGCCGTGCCCGGCGCCACGGCGCCTGCCGCCACGCGGCCCCAGAACACGCGGCGGCCCTGGGAGGTGTCGGCGGAGGACGAGAATTTCTCGACCCACTGCACCGGGAAGGCCAGCGGCAGCGCGACGTCGGTGGGCGTGTTGGGCAGGCGCTCCAGGATCTGCAGCAGGCTCGGGCCTTCGTAGCCGCACCAGCCGGGGTGCGCATCCACCACGTTCCAGCCCTTGAGGGCGGACACGGGCACCGTCGCCCGCGCGGCGATGCCGGCGGCCTGAGCGAACGCGCCCAGCGCATCGCGGATGTGGCGGAAGGCGAGCGCCGGGTCTTCCACCGCATCGAGCTTGTTCACGGCGAACACCAGCGAATGCACGCGCAGCAGGTGCACCAGCAGGGAGTGGCGGCGCGTCTGCACCAGCAGTTCGAGGCCGGGGTTCTTCCAGTCGAGCTTGGTGGCATCGACCAGCACCACGGCCGCATCGGCGCTGCTCGCGGCGGTGACCATGTTGCGCGTGTACTGCTCGTGGCCCGGTGCGTCGCCGATGATGAATTTGCGCTCTTCGGTGGCGAAGTAGCGATACGCCACGTCGATGGTGATGCCCTGCTCGCGTTCGGCCGACAGGCCGTCGGTCAGCAGGGCCAGGTCGGTCTCGCCCTGGCGCTGCACGCCGGCCAGGTGGTCCTGCAGCACGGCCTTGCTGTCCACCAGCAGGCGGCCGATGAGGGTGCTCTTGCCGTCGTCGACCGAGCCGCAGGTGATGAACTTCAGTGCAGAGATGGCATCGTTTTGGCCCGATGCCGGGGGATTGATTGCCTGCTCTGCTATCGAATTAGTAGTGGTGGTCATCAGAAGTACCCGTCTTTCTTGCGCTTTTCCATCGAAGCGTCGGAGGTCTTGTCGTCCATGCGCGTGGCGCCGCGCTCGCTCACATCGGCCGCCAGGGTCTCGATCACGATGTCGGCGGCCGTGGCGGCCGGGCTCTCCACCGGGCAGGTGCAGGTGATGTCGCCCACGGTGCGAAAGCGCACGTCGCGCGTCTCCACCGTTTCGCCGTCGCGCGGCGGGGTGAGGTCGGTCACGGGCACGAGCAGGCCCTTGCGCTCGACCACCTGGCGCTTGTGGGTGTAGTAGAGCGAGGGCAGGGCGATCTGCTCGCGGTCGATGTACTGCCACACGTCGAGTTCGGTCCAGTTGCTGATGGGGAACACGCGAAAGTGCTCGCCCGGCGCCAGCCGTGTGTTGAACAGCGTCCACAGCTCGGGCCGCTGGGCCTTGGGTTGCCATTGGCCGAAGCTGTCGCGGTGCGAGAAGATGCGCTCCTTGGCGCGGGCCTTTTCCTCATCGCGGCGGGCGCCGCCGATCAGCGCGTCGAAGCGGAATTCCTCGATGGCCTCCAGCAGCGTGACCGACTGGTGCACGTTGCGGCTCTCGCCCGGATGCGCGAGGCGCACGGTGCCGCGCGCCATGGAGTCTTCCACGCTGCGCACGATGAGCTCGGCCCCCAGTTCCTTCGCCCGGAAGTCGCGGAAATCCGTCACCTCGGGGAAGTTGTGGCCGGTGTCGATCATCAGCAGCGGGTACGGGATGCGCCCCACGCCAAAAGCCTTCTCGGCGCACCGCAGCATCACCAGCGAATCCTTGCCGCCCGAAAACAGCAGGGCGGGGCGCTCGAAGGCGGCGGCCACCTCGCGCAGGATGAAGATGGTTTCTTCTTCCAGCGCGTCCAGGTGGCGGTTGCTGAGGTGGCTCAGCACATGGGATTCGGTGCGGGCATTCATGCGGGGGATCTCGTTGGGGGCGTCGTTGTGCGGGGCGGGGGCGTCGCGTCAGGCGGCGTCGCGGAAATGCGGCAGCGGGTGCGTCACGTCGCCCTGGTAGAAGGCGTGGAAGCGGTCCAGCTGGCGCTGCGCGTCGGCCCTATCCACGCCCTCGCGCAGCACGGCCACGTCGAAGCCGCAGCGGGCCATCTGCACCAGCTGGTCGATGAGCACGTCGCCCGTGGCGCGGATCTCGCCCGCGAACTTCAGGCGCTGGCGCAGCAGGCGGGCCTGGCTGAATGCCCGGCCGTCGGTGAATTTCGGAAAGTGCAGGTCGATGCGCTCGATGCCTGCAAGGTCTTGCGCGAGCGGGTCGGCGTCGTTGGCCAGTTCAAGGACTTTTTTGGCCTTCCGCGCTGGTGCTGTGTGCGCTGGCAGCTATTATTTTCATAGTGATTCGGTGGGGCTGGAGGACGTCGGCGGATGTCAGTCGGAAAGGACTTCGGCAGGGTGGCGCGCGGCGTTGGCGGCGGCCTTGAACGGCTCGATGCCCACGCGGCGCACGGTGTCGATGAAGTTCTCGTGCCGGGGGCCGTGGGCGGCGTCCACCACGGGCAGGCGCTCGGTGCGGTAGGTGGCCAGCAGCGCCTCGATCACGCCGGGCACTTCGCTGGCGCTGAACGATGGGCCGATGATCTTGCCGGGAATGGCCGGACCCGACAGGTTCGTTCCGTCGGCGCCGCCCAGCGTGATCTGGTACCACTCCTTGCCGTCCTTGTCGACGCCCAGGATGCCGATGTGGCCGCTGTGGTGGTGGCCGCAGCTGTTGATGCAGCCGCTGATGTGCAGGTCGATCTCGCCCAGGTCCCACAGCTCGTCCAGGTCCTGGTAGCGCTCGGTGATGGCTTCGGCGATGGGCAGCGAGCGGGCATTGGCCAGCGAGCAGAAGTCGCCGCCGGGGCAGGCGATCATGTCGGTCAGCAGGCCGATGTTGGGCTTGGCCAGGCCGAGCGCCTTGGCGGCCTTGTACAGCTCGGGCAACTGGTCGCGGCGCACCCAGGGCAGCAGCAGGTTCTGTTCGTGCGTCACGCGGGCCTCGCCGCCCGAGAAGCGGTCGGCCAGGTCGGCGGCGGCTTCCATCTGCTCGGCGGTGGCGTCGCCGGGCGCGTAGCCCAGGCGCTTGAACGACAGCACCACGGCGCGCAGCTGCGGATGGCGGTGCGGCATCACGTTGCGCGTGAGCCAGCGGCCGAAGTCCTGGTCGTTCTCGGCGGCGGTGCGCAGCAGGGCCACGGTCTCGGCTTCGGCGTCGGCCGGGCGCAGGTCCAGCGCGGGTTCGCGGAACGAGGCGGTCACGCGGTCCAGCTCGGCCTGGGTGATGGTGTGCGGGCCGCCTTCGATCTCGACGATCTGCCGGAACTCCTCCTCGACCTGGTCGATGTAGGTCTGTCCTTCGGACTTGACGAGGATCTTGATGCGCGCCTTCCAGGCGTTGTCTCGGCGGCCATAGCGGTTGTAGACGCGGATCACGGCTTCCAGGTAGTTCATGAGCTGGTTCCAGGGCAGGAACTCGCGCAGCACCGGGCTGATGACGGGGGTGCGGCCCATGCCGCCACCGGCGCGCACGCGAAAGCCCAGCTCGCCGGAATCGTTCTTGTGCAGCTGCAGGCCCACGTCGTACCAGCCGAGGGCGGCGCGGTCTTCCAGTGCGCCGTTGAGCGAGATCTTGAACTTGCGCGGCAGGAAGGCGAACTCGGGGTGCAGCGTGCTCCACTGGCGCAGGATTTCGCAGAACGGGCGCGGGTCGGCGATCTCGTCGGCGGCGATGCCGGCCAGCGCGTCGCTGGTGATGTTGCGGATGCAGTTGCCGCTGGTCTGGATGCCGTGCAGTTGCACGGAGGCCAGCAGGTCCATCACATCGGCGCTCTTGTCCAGCGGAATCCAGTTGTACTGCACGTTGGTGCGCGTGGTGAAGTGGCCGTAGCCGTACTTCAGCTGCGTGCCGATGCGCCGGCCGTCGTGCAGGGGGATGTCGCCCAGCTTTTCCTGCGTGGCCTGGGCCTCGGCCAGCAGGGGGGCATCGGGCTGATCGTACTCGCGGGCCACCTTGGCCAGCACGCGCAGCTGGGTGCTGGACAGCTCGCCGTAGGGCACGGCCACGCGCAGCATGGGCGCGTAGCGCTGCACGTACCAGCCGTTTTGCAGGCGCAGGGGCTTGAATTCGTCGCCCGAAAGCTTGCCGGCCTGGAAGCGTTCGAGTTGGTCGCGGTACTGCTCAGCGCGCAGGCGGATGAATTCGCGGTCGAAGTCTGTGTATTGGTACATCGTGGGTCACTCAGATCAAAACCAGTTTGGCGCCCGCCCAGGCGAGCAGCACGGAAAGGGCCGAGCGGATCAACCGCTCCGGCGCGCGGGATACGAGGCGCGAGCCCAGCCAGATGCCTGGCAGCGATCCCGCCAGCAATTGGACCAGAAGCGGCCAGTCCACGGAGCCGAGCGACGCATGCCCCAGGCCCGCCACCAGGGTCAGCGGCACGGCATAGGCAATGTCGGCCGCGATGATGCGCGGCAACGGCAGCAGGGGAAACACCATCAGCAGCACCGTCACGCCGATGGCGCCCGCGCCCACGGAGGTGAAGGTGACCAGCGTGCCGATCACGGCGCCCAGCAGCACCGGCAGGCTCCAGTGGCGTGGCCGTGCGGCGTCTTCGCCGGCATCGGCGCGCGCCGCCCGGTCGGCCGCCTGTCGGGCGGGAGAAAACACGAAGGCCTTGTACAGCATGGCCGCGGCGGTCAGCAGCAGGGCCACGCCCAGCGTGGTCGTCATGATGCGCTGGGCGGTGCTGCTGCTGGGACCCATCACCTGGAGGGCCCACAGCGACAGCAGCGCCGCCGGCACGCTGCCGGCGCACAGCAGGCCCACCACCTTCCAGGGCACGAGCCGCTGGCGTGCCAGGCTAACGGTGCCCCCCATCTTGGTGAAGGCGGCGAACAGCAGGTCGGTGCCGATGGCCAGGTGCGGCTTCACGCCGAAGAAGAAGATCAGGATCGGCGTCATCAGCGAGCCGCCGCCCACCCCGGTGAGGCCGACGATCAAGCCCACCGCGAAGCCCGCGAAAACGAATGCCAAATCATGCATGCGGGCGAATGTAGTGGGAGTCTTTATGGAAACAAACGATTGTTTTGTGAGGCCGTTATGCGGATAAGCATATTCCTCAAGGCTGGCGCGGGTTGGCAGGGGGCGGACGGCGGAAAACGGCGATAAGGGGTTGGGCGCCGTTTCTGCCCGGCCCGCGGGTCAGTCCAGGTTCACAGCCGTTCCGTGCCCAGCGCTTGGGCCAGGCGGGCGTCCAGCGGCAAGGGTTCGCCATGCAGCCGGGCGGCGATCAGTTCGCCGCACAGCGGCGCCAGCGTGATTCCGCGCGCGCCCATCGCCGTGCACACCCACAGCCCGGGCAGGGCGTGCGGGTCCACCGGGCCGGCGATCGGCAGGCGGTCGGGCGAAGCGCAGCGCAGGCCGGCCCAGACCCAAACGGGGGGGATTTCCCTGCCGGGCACTCGGTCCGTTGGGGCCGCATGGGTCTGGCCGAAGGCGGGCGCCAACTGGTCCGCCACGGCCGGCAGCAAGGTGCGCAGCTTTTTCCAGTTGGTGGCGTGTGCGGCCGTCTCGTCGGCGCTGCTGGGCGGAAGCTCGGTGGCGTGGCGTTCGAAGGTGGAGCCGGCGTACCAGCGCCGGGCGCCGTTTGCGCCCTCCGGCCCGGGAATGTGGGGCACGAGGCTGCCGTTGCCATTGACCGGAAAGGGCGGCCAGCCCGCGGTGTCTTCGCCTTCTTCGGCCCACGACACCTGGCCGCGCAGCGGCTGCAGGGTCCAGCGGTGGTCCAGCAGCGGCATGCTGTCGGGCCCGCCCGCCACGAAGGCGTAGGGGGCCTCGGCCAGCACCTGGCCCTGCGCACCGATGGCTTGCCAGCCCGCCGGCCCAGTGTCGTCGCTCTTGCCGTCCTCGCCGGCCGGCACGCGGCGCAACCGCGCGACCTGTGCGCCGCCGTGCCATGCGATGGCCGGGTGGTCCAGCAGGGACTGCACCAGCCGCGCCGGGCGCACCCAGCCGGCGCGGGCGTGCCAGCAGGCCGTGGTGC
>NZ_BAAJYT010000085.1:0-14896 GCF_057541515.1 Acidovorax sp. KNOB132 | reverse complement strand
CGCTCACCGGCCTGGCGAACCGGCGCGGGCTCGACCTGGCGCTGGCGGCCGCCATGGCCCGGTGCACGCCCGAGCATCTGGCGGCCGTGTACATGCTCGATCTGGACGGCTTCAAGCCGGTGAACGACAGCCACGGACACGACGTGGGCGACCAACTGCTGGTGGCGGTGACGGCGCGCCTGCACGAACACCTGCGCCACACCGACACCGTCGCCCGCATCGGCGGCGACGAGTTCGTGGTGATGGCCAATGACCTTGCCAGCCCCGAGCAGGCGCATGCGCTCGGCAACCAGTTGCTGGATGCATTTCGCACCCCCATCGTGCTGGGCGATCTCGAACTGTACGTGGGCCTGACCATCGGGTATGCCCTGGCGCCACTGGACTCCACCGAGCCGGCCCTGCTGATCAAGCTGGCCGATGCCGCCATGTACACCGGCAAGCAAAGCGGCAAGTTCTGCGTGCGGCGCAACACCGGGGACCTGGCGCTGTCGTCCGCCTAGTGCCGCCCCGGCCGACCCTCACCGCCCCTCCACCTCGAGCACCCTTTTTCCGTCCATCGTCCAACCACCCAAGGAGCTTCACCCCATGGCCCATCGCAAGAGTCCCGCCCGCATTGCCAAGGACGCCCGCGTCGCCCACCTGAACGCACTGGCCGCCAGCCGGCCCGCAGACGATCCCACCCCCTGGCAGGCGCTGGCCGCGCTGGAAGACGGACTGCTCGGGCGCATCATCGTGCCCGGCGACCCAAGATATGAAAACGACCGCCAGGAGTCCAACCCGGCCTTCCAGTCCTACCCGTGGGTCATCGTGTATTGCGCTTGCGAGACCGACGTGGCGCTGTGCCTGGCCTACGCCCGCACCTTCAACGCCTGGGTAGCCGTGCGCTCGGGCGGCCACAGCACTGCCGGCTATTCGGTCAACAGCGGCATGGTGATCGACCTCAGCCTGCTGAGCGGCGTGGTGCTGGATCGCGCCCAGGCGCTCGTGCATGTGCTGCCGGGCACCCAATTCGAACAGTTCAATGCCGCGATGAACCACACCGGCTGGCACGTTCCCACCGGCGCCTGCGGCAACGTGTGCGTGGGGGGCTTCGTGCAGGGGGGCGGCTACGGCTACACCTCGCGCGCCTTCGGCATCCAGAGCGACCTGGTGGATTCGATGCGCGTGATGCTGGCCGACGGCACCACCGTGACGGCCAGCAAAACGGAGAACCCGAACCTCTTTTGGGCGCTGCGCGGCGGCACGGGGGGCAACTTCGGCGTGGTGCTGCAGGTGACCTACCGCATGGTGCCGCTCGACCAGGTGTGGGCATGGTCCATCAGCTGGGATGCGGCGCACGCCGCGCAGGTGCTGGAACTCTTCCAGACCAGCTACATGAAGGTGGGCGCGCCCGACACGCTCGGCTACATGATGAATCTGGGCTACCTGAACGGCAAGCCCGTGTACATGGTGCAGGGCATGTTCTGCGGTTCGCGCGAGGATGGCATGCACGCCATCGCCTCCCTGCTGGCCGTGCCGAGCGCGAAGCTGCTGGTGGACAAGACGGGCACCTACCCGGACATGAACGGCTACCTGGAGAACGAGCCCTACGAGTTGCCCGACAACCTGCCCGCGCACATCTGCGAATCCAAGGCCAGCGCGTACATCGCGCAGCCGGTCACCCAGGCCCAGTGGCAGCAGCTGGTGGACTACTTCAGCACCTCGCCCAACACCTGGTCGCTCGCCTACCTGGAGCCCTATGGCGGCGCCATCAACCGCTACCCCGCGGCCGACAGCGCCTTCATCCACCGACACATGGACTGCGACCTGGTGGTGGACGTGTTCTGGCGCGACGAAGAAGAGCGCGCCCACATGGAGCTGTGGCTGGCAGGCCTGATGGAGCTGGTCAAGCCGTGGCTGTGCGGTGCCGTGTACCAGAACTACCCCGATGCCACACTGGAGAACTTCGCCGACGCCTACTGGGATGCCCCCACGTACGCCAAGCTGCAGCAGGTCAAGCTGCAGTACGACCCGACGAACTTTTTCCACTACGCGCAGAGCATCGCGCTGCCGCCGCCTCCGAAAGACTGATCCGGAGCGTGCAAGCCGCACATGCCATTCGCCGCGAGGACGGGCGGCATGCCGGCCAGGCCGCCCGCCTGGTCAAGGCCGCTCGGCAGGCGGCTCGGCGTAGCGCACGCAGCCAGAGCCCGCGCGCTTGGCGGCATACATGGCCTGGTCCGCCCGGCCCATGAGCACCTCGATATCGCCCTCGATGGGCGGATACGTCGCCACGCCGATGCTGGCGCCCACGCGCACGTCGCGCCCCTCCACCCGCATCGGCTGGCCCAGGGCATCGATGATGCGGTGGCCCAGGCTGCGGGGGGCGCCATGGTCCACGTCGGTGTCCAGCATCACCAGGAACTCGTCGCCCCCGAGGCGTGCCACGGTGTCCTGAGCGCGCACCACGTTGCCCAGGCGCTTGGCCACGAGCCGCAGCACCTCGTCGCCCACCTTGTGGCCCTGCTCGTCGTTGATCTTCTTGAAGCCATCCAGGTCGATGAAAAGCAGCGCCACCGTGCCGGCCTGGTGGCGCGCGACCTCCAGAGACCGCTCGCAGCGGCGGTGGAAAGCCGAGCGGTTGTACAGGCCGGTGAGCGAATCGTGATTGGCCAGATACTGCTGCTGGCGCGAAATCTCGATCTTGGAAGAAACGTCCTGCACCAGCGACATGATCGAGGTCACCCGCCCTTCGGCATCGGTGAGCGCGGAGTTGAACCACTCGCAGTGCATCTCGGTGCCGTCGCCGCGCAGAAAGCAGGTTTCCACGCGGTTCTGGGATTCGCGGCCCGATTGCAGGCTGGCCAGGGCCTGCGTGAGGTTCTCGTCCATGGCCGCCGTGCCCGGCAATGCCAGCAGCGACCGCGCCTCGATCTGCACCACGTCTTCCCAGCCCATCAGCTGGATGGCACGGCGCGAGCAGTGCAGCAGCCGCAATTCGTGGTCCATCTCCAGCACGGCCAGAGGGCTGTTGTCCATGTGCGAAGACAGCCGCTGGTTGGCCGCGCGCAAGGCATTCATGGTCACCTGCAGCTCATGCACATCCAGGGCCGTGGTGACGAAGCCGTCGATCTCGCCCTGGGCGTTGCGCCAGGGCGCAAGGCAGATGGTGCGCCACTCCTCGAAGCCTTCGGGGTTGTGCACCAGGCGCTGGTAGTTCAGGCGCTCGCCGCGCAACACCCGCTCCACGAACGGCATGAAGCGCGAATGGTTGTAATCGCCGTACAGCTCCAGCAGCGTCTTGCCCACCAGCTCCGAGGCGGGCGCGCCGAACCAGCGGGCGTATTCGTCGTTCACGTACACCACGCGCTGCTGCCGGTTCACCGCCGCCACGGTGGCGCCCACGCTGCGTGTGAGCAGCCCCAGCATCTCTTCGGCTGAAAACTCGGCAGCCGCCCTCGACGCGGGCAGCGTGCGAAATCCCGGCAGCTCGTTTGGCGTCATACGGCGGGAACCTTTGACTGTTGTCGTTGGCGGCGTGGGCAACCGGGGCTAAAAGGGGCGCTGCGGCAGCCTGCCGCTGCCATTCCCCGGCATTCCGGCTTGCGCGGGGCAGCTTATCACTTTCTGTTACCAATGCCTCAGCGGATGGGCTGGCGGGCCGCCACTGGCACGAGTGGCCGGCACCCGTCAATCCGCCCAGGTCACCCACCCGGTCCAGGCGGTCACCAGCACCACGATGCCGAAGCCGATGCGGTAGTACGCGAACGGCACGAAGCTGTGCGTGCTGATGTAGCGCAGCAGCCAGCGCACGCAGAGCCAGGCGCTGATGAACGAGAACACCAGCCCGACCGCGAACAATGGCACGTCGCCCACCGTCAGCAGGTGCCGCTCCTTGTACAGGCTGTAGACCCCCGCACCGATCAGCGTCGGGATGGCCAGGAAGAACGAGAAGTCGGTGGCCGCCTTGCGAGACAGCCCCAGCAGCATGCCGCCGATGATCGTGGCGCCGCTGCGGCTCGTGCCAGGCACCATGGCCAGGCACTGCGCCAGCCCCACCTTGAGGGCATCGAGCGGCGTCATGTCGTCCACCTCGTGCACGCGCACCGCGCGGGGCGAACGGCGCTCGGCCCACAGGATGACAAAGCCGCCCAGGATGAACGTACTGGCCACCACCACGGGCGTGAACAGGTGCTCCTTGATGAGCTTGCCAAAGATCAGCGCCAGCACCACGGCGGGCAGGAATCCGATGATCACGTTGAGTGCGAAGCGCCGCGCCTGCCGCTGCGTGGGCAGCGCCACCACGGTGGCCCGGATCTTCTGCCAGTAAACCAGAATCACCGCGAAGATCGCACCGGTCTGGATGGCGATATCGAAGACCTTGGCCTTCGCATCGTCGAACCCGAGCAATGAACCCGCCAGGATCAGATGCCCGGTGGAAGAGATGGGAAGAAACTCTGTCAGGCCCTCGACCACCCCCATGATGGCGGCCTTGACCAACAATACGACATCCACTGGCGCTCCTTGAAATGACAGGCGGGATTATCGGCGCGCGGCAAGAGCGGCGGAAGATCCCGGAGCGCCATGGCACGGCGGCCTTCTCGCCTCGGCTCAAGCATCAATTCCATTGGTGCTCAGCAAGAAGATATATCGTTTTCGGTTATGCCTTTTGTTTTCTAAAGTCTGGGTCATGTCGAACTTCCACACCACGGCGACGCCATGACAGACACCCCTGCACGCATTCCTTTCCATCTTGCTTTTCCCGTCCGCGACATCGCGGAAGCCCGCGCTTTCTACGGGCAGCTGCTGGGCTGTCCTGAAGGGCGAAGCGCTCCGGAGTGGGTCGATTTCGATTTCTACGGCCATCAGATCGTCGCCCACCTGGCACCCGAGGAATGCGGCCACAGGGCGAGCAGTGCCGTCGACGGGCACGACGTCCCCGTTCGGCATTTCGGCGCCATCCTGCCCATGGACACATGGCAGGCGCTGGCAGACAAGCTGGCTGCGGTGCATACGAAATTCGTCATCGAACCGTACATCCGGTTCAAAGGCGAACCTGGCGAGCAGGCAACCATGTTCTTCCTGGACCCCTCGGGCAATGCCATCGAGATGAAGGCTTTCGCGGACCTGGGTTCGCTCTTCGCCAAGTGAGAACGCGCGATGAACCTTCCCTCACCACCCGCGCTGGCGTGACCGCGGTGCGCACGGCGCTTGCGGCTTCGGCCTCTGCACAAACCGATACCTTGAAAAAGATCAGGGAGTCGGCGACGGTCACGGTGGGCATTCGCGATGTATCCGGCGCCATGCCGTTCACGAAGGGGCTGTGCAACCCGACCGGCTTCAGGTGAGATAGCGACCGGTGACGCCACGGACCCGCATTGCGCTCTTTCGAAACGGCACGGTGGCCAACCCGTTGGACTTTGCGCAAAAGAAGGGGCAGGCCCCGGAGATCGCGGCCCGGACGGACGGTCTGGTCATCACATCCGCCACGGCCGTGATCCGGGTCGACAGGGAAAAGGCTGCCATCGGAGCCGACCACGCCACCGCGGTATCCCTGCTATGGCGCTTTGGGACGGCGGAAGGCCAGCATTTGCGCCTTGGCCCCGGCGGGAGCCTTCACGCGGCCGATCTGCGAAGCCTCTGCCAGGCTGCGCGAGAAGTGGGCGACGAACGGCGAACGGCTCTGGGCCCGACGCTGGAGCAACCCGATTTCACGATGGAAGGTGTGTTCCTGCAGCGAGATCACACGCACGCCATCGGGCAACGGCAGGTGGGCTTCCACCAACGGAACCAATGCAACGCCCACCCCTTTCGATGCGAGATGAATGAGTCCGGGAATCTCATCCAGTTCGACGGCCTCATTGACCGCCAGGCCCTGGCGCCGCAGGAAACCTTCGACCATTCGGCCACCGAACGAGACCCGGTCGTAGCGAAGAAATGGCCGAGCCTGGATCAAGGTACGCCAATCCTTGCGCGCCGTCTCCTCCTTGGGAACGATCAGCACGAAGGGCTCGTGGACGAGCGATTGCCACGCCAGATCGGAGGGCATGCCGAAAGGAGGGCGGATCATCACCGCGGCATCGATTTTTCCCGCGTCGAGATCGTCCATCAACCGCATGGAGACACCGGGAGATACATGCACGCGGACCTGCGGAAACAGGCGCCTCAGTCCCTCCAGCGCACGGGCCACAAGCGTCGGCTGCGCCGAGGCAATGGAGCCGATGCGCAGAACACCTTGCGTGGCGCTTTCATCGGGGGGATCACCGAGCCTTGAAAAGAGCGCGCAGATGACCTCCGCACGCTCGACAGTCGTCTGTCCGGCCGCATTCAGCGTTGCAGAGCGGCCGGTCCTGTCGAACAGGGGAAATCCCAACGCGTCCTCCAGCCGCTTGATCTGGCTGCTGACGGCCGACTGGGTCAGTCCGATCTGCTCCCCCGCTGACGCGAAGGTTCCGTATCTGCAAACCGCGATGAGGGTCTTGAGCTCGGGGATCATCTCCGAAGCATCCCAGAAATCGATGGAAAACCCAAAAAACCGCTGATTTTCTGGTGGCTCAGTCAGAGCGCCGCAGGAGAGCCCGCCTAGAAGTAGCCGTGCGACGGCACCTGCACCTCTTCATCATTGGCAGCACTGCCGGCCCCCACGGGCTCCTGCACCACGACCTGGTTTCGCCCGCCTTGCTTGGCCATGTACATCGCGGCATCGGCACGGGCGAAGAACTCGAGGGCAGTCTCACCCAGCACGTATTGGGTGACACCGATCGACACCGTCACCCGGCCCCGCAGGCGGGGGTTTTCCCAAGCGTGCGACTCCACCTGCACGCGGATGCGCTCGCAGGTGTTCAGCGCAGGCAGCAAGGGCGTCGCGGGAAAGATCACCAGGAATTCTTCGCCGCCGTATCGACCGAAGAAATCGTCAGCCCGCACGGCGCCCTGCCCCAGCTTGGCAAAGGTGCGAAGCACTTCGTCGCCCTCCAGGTGGCCCATTTCGTCGTTGATCCGCTTGAAGTGATCCAGATCCACCACGGCCAGGCAAAGCGGAATGCCGCTTTCGTCCGCCAACTGCTTTTGCTCTTCGAGGGCGGCCAGGACGGACCGCCGATTCAGGCATCCCGCCAGGGCATCACGGCGCGCGCTTTCGGTAATGGAGCGCACTTCGCTGCTTTTCTTTTGCAGCAACCGGTGCAACATGCGCACACGCCCCATCAACAGCACATAGGCGGGTAATGCCAGTGCCAGCGACACGATGTGCAGTACTTCCAGGCGCAGCAATGCGGCATTCTCGTCCTGGGCATAGTGCAAACCGCTGATCGCTCCGTAGACCGCAAGGATACCGACGCACACCGCCAGTGCCATGTTGCGCGACAGGGTGAACAGGCCATAGGCCATGACCACGAACAAAAACGGCGCCAGAGCGATCTGCGTGACGGGCTCCAGATAAAAAACCAGAAGCAATGCGCCCGCCGAGCCGATCACGATGGGCAACCGCATTTGGCGGTCGGCGAAATGCTCGTGGACACCCAAATAGAAAAGGCCCATGAAAGCGACCACCAGCAATGCGATGAGGGCCGCGACCACCAGCACCGTGGAAAGACCCACCACGCCCAAGGCAAAGTAAACCAGCACGCAAGCCAGATACAGCAAGCACAGCAGGACCGGCACCATCCGCGTGCGGGGGCGGTCCATGCGCCGCCGCAGCATCAAGGCCACCCCTAGCTCCGACTGGGGTGAATGCGTGGAGGGCTCGAGTTCGTGCAACTCTTCGCTCATTGGAAACGCATCCGTATTTTCAAAGCGCATGCGCCGGCGGGCACGTAACGTGTCCCATAAATCCCTAAAACCCATGGAAGTGTTTCCTTACGATCGAACCGATGCTCGCGCCTTGACCAGTGATAAGCAAAATTTCATTGCCAATATTACATATTGGTTCATTCAGGACAATAGTCGAAGCGCAATAGATAGGCTTTCTCGACATCCCATTCAGGAAATCGAGACAGTGGGCGGTTTAAAACGGACCTTGCCTACAAGCCTTTACTCAATAAAACAGTAAGACAGCAGCCCGTCGCACGGCAACGCGCGCCCCGGCGCGGGCTCCGAGCGTAACCGGGTCGCGCGCTCTCGTTTCAACGAATGCGAACCGAGTTGCGCGGTAAACACCCGTTGGCGATTGGAAAGAGCGGCAGCTTAAAGGTCAAAGGAGGTTGCTTGGTCTCCCAGTCACGGATCCAACCCGTGAGAAGCCATCAAAAACCATATGAAACACGTATACTTCACATACGTTTCGTATAGAGGTGACTGATGGGAATCGTCAAAATTTCGGATCTGATGCACGAAAACCTGCGCGTGGCAGGCAACGCACTCAGCCGATCGATCAATGCGCAGGCCGAGCACTGGATGCGCGTCGGCATGCTCACCGAGCTGTATCCGGAGTTGAACCACCGGGAAATCTGCCAACTGCTGATCCGCGCCGAGCTCGCCGGGGGACTGGACATCTCGGTGGCTGCAACGGCCTCCTCGGGCAAGCCCGCCCCCTCCTCGCCCGGGCAACACTGATGGCCAGCGACATTCGCATCAAGTCGGCCGAGCAGATCGCGATGGCCCGGCAGGCGGGGCAACTGGCCGCGGAGGTCCTCAGCATGGTGGCACCCCACGTCGTGCCCGGCGTGAGCACCGAGGCGCTCGACCGCATCTGCCATGACCACATCGTGAATGTCCAGGGCGCCATTCCAGCCAACGTGGGCTACCAGGGGTACCCCAAGACCATCCTGACCTCCGTCAACCAGGTGGTTTGCCATGGCATCCCTTCGCCCGACAAGATCCTGAAGCAGGGCGACATCGTCAACATCGATGTCGCCGTCATCAAGGATGGATGGTTCGGCGACACCAGCCGCATGTACTTCGTCGGCGCCCCCAGTACCTTGGCCCGGCGCCTGGTGGAGACGACCTATGAAGCCCTGCGGGCGGGCATCCAGCAGGTCCGACCCGGAGGGACGCTGGGCGACATTGGCCATGCCATCCAGTCCGTGGCTCACCGGGAGCACTTCAGCGTGGTGCGCGAGTACTGCGGACACGGCATCGGTCAGGTCTATCACGAAGATATGCAAGTGCTGCACTACGGCCGCCGCGGAGAGGGGCTGCGGCTGGAACCGGGCATGGTGTTCACCATCGAGCCGATGCTCAACGCGGGCAGACGCGAGACCCGGCAACTATCCGATGGGTGGACCGTGGTGACGAAGGACCGATCCCTCTCCGCCCAGTGGGAACACATGGTGGCGGTCACGCCCGAGGGGTACGAGGTGCTCACCGCTTGGCCCGAAGGGACGGGCACCTACCCGCCCCTGACCGCCGGCAAGCCAGGTCCCTGATCCCAGCCCAGCGGCCCCTCTACCTCAGAATGGGCGTGACGCCGGGAAGCTCGCACGCATAGATCGCATTGCGCAGGGCGGCAATGACCTCGTAGCGGGGAAAGCTCCTGCGCCAGGCCAGCACGATCCGACGCACGGGTGGCGGCTGGCCGGATTCCTGCTGGATGGGCAGGTAGCGGATCTGGTTGTCGTCGTTGCGGCGGCGCTTTTCGGCGGGATGCTCATCGTCCTTGCGCCGCTTGTAGCCCGAGTGCATCTGGTCCTGCGGCACCGACAGGCGCGGCACGAGGGTAATGCCCATGCCGCGCGAGACCATGTGCTTGATGGTTTCCAGCGAGTAGCCTTCGAAGGTGTGGCTCACCCCTTCCGCATCGCCCAGGGCCGGCGCTGCCTCCGGGCTCAGTGCTTCCAGGTGTTCCCGCAGACTCTCGTCCGCCTCCAGCAGCAGCAGCGTCTCGCCCTGCAGTTCGGTCGTGGAGACGCTTTCACGCCGCGCCAGGATGTGCGAGGCAGGCACCGCCGCGATCAGGGGTTCATCGTACAGGGCCGCCTTGGCCAGCCCGGTGGAGCGAAAGGGCTCGGCCATGATGGCGCAATCGATCTCCCCGGTGCCCAGCATTTCGATCAGCCGCTCCGTGAAGCTGCCCTTGAGAATGAGCTCCATCTGCGGCGTGCGGGCCTTGGAGTGGTGCACCAGCTCGGGCAGCAGATACGGACCGACGGTATAGGACACGCCGATCTTGACCGTGCCGGCCAGCGGGTCCTTGCCGCGCTGGGCGATTTTCTGGATGGCGGCCGCATGCTCGAGGATCCGCCGGGCCTCGTAGACGATCTCCTCACCCACCGGCGTGACCGACACCTGTCCCGCCGTGCGCTCGAACAGCTTGAGTTCCAGTTCCTCTTCCAGCTTCTTGATGGCCATCGACAGCGAGGGCTGGGAGACATTGCAAAGGTGGGCTGCGCGGCTGAAACGCTTTTCCTGCGCAAGGGCGACGATGTACTTGAGTTCGGTGAGCGTCATTGTCTGGGGCGAAAAGGGACGGCAGCTGGGGTGAATCGGTTTAACACCAATCCATGAAGCAAGTATTACGCTGATTTCATTGCGCCGACTGAATACGCCGATGCGGGCATCGCGTCATTGCCTGCGCCAGGACCGGAGGTGCACCGGGGGCACGGTAGCACCCTCCTGGCCACCGCTGGTTTCCAACCGCTTCACCAGACGCTCACTGCGCCCCTGCCTCGCCTTCCCACCGCGCCTGCCATCCCCCACCCAGCGCCTGCACCAGCGTGGCGGCCGCCAGCTGTCGGTTCACCTGCAGCTGCAGCAGCGCGCGCCGTGCCGACAGCGCGGTGACCTGGGCCGTCACCACCTCGGTGTAGCTCACCTGGCCCTCGCGGTAGCGGTTCAGCAGTTGCTGCTCGGTGAGGTTGGCGGCCGACACGGCTTCCTGGCGCAAAGGCTCCTGCGCCTGCAGCGTGCGCAGCACGGTGAGCTGGTCCTCCACGTCTTGGAAGGCGGTCAGCACCGTCTGGCGGTAGGTGGCCGCGCGGGCGTCGCGGGCGGCCTCGGCCCCTTCCACCCGGGCGGCGATGGCGCCGCCGTCGAACACCGTCTGCGCCACCGACAGCCCCAGCGACCACAGCGCGCCGGAGGCGCTGAACAGATCGCCCACGCTGGTGCCACTGCGGCCCAGCGAGGCCGTGAGGCTCAGGCTGGGGTAATAGGCCGAGCGCTGCACGCCGATCTGCGCATTGGCCGCGGCCACCGCACGTTCGGCCGCGGCAATGTCGGGGCGGCGCTGCAGCAGGGTCGACGGAATGCCTGCGGGCACCTCGGGGGCCCGCATGTTCCAGGGCGCGGGTGGCAGCGTGAACGAGGCCGGTGCCACGCCCGTCAGCACGGCGATGGCGTGTTCGTAGCGGGCGCGGTTTTGCTGCATGGTGGCGAGATCCGCGCGCGCGTTGGCCAGCTGGGTGCGGGCCTGCAGCACGTCGGAGTTGGCCACCACGCCAGCGGCGTAGCGGTTCTGGGCGATCTGCAGGCTGCGTTCGTAGCCCTGCACGGTGGCCTGCAGCAGGTCGATTTCGGCATCTGCTTCGCGCAGCTGGAAATAGGCCGACACCAGCGAGCCCACGGCGGACAGCCGGGCGGAAGCCAGATCGGCTTCGCTGGCCTGGGCATTGGCGCTGGCGTTGTCCACTGCACCGCCCAGGCGCCCCCACAGATCGGGTGCCCAGTCCGCACCCAGTGCCGCCTGGGTGGTGGTACCGCGGCGGGTGGAGCCCTCGCCGCCCGCGCGCGAGCCGCTGCCCGACAGGCTGACCGAGGGCAACAGGCCGGCGCGCTGCTCGCGCACCAGCGCCTGCGCCTGGGCGTAGGCCGCCACGGCGGCCGCGATGTTCTGGTTGGACAGTTGCACCTGCGAGGCGAGGCGGTTCAGGTCGTCGTCCTGGAACAGCGTCCACCAGTCGCCGCGGTCGATCGCATCGGCGGGCGCGGCGGGCTGCCACACCGCCCCCGCTTCCTTGAAGGCGGTGGGCAGGGGCAGTTCGGGGCGCTGGTACACGGGCGCCACGGAGCATGCGGCCAGGGGCAGCAGCGCGCCCAGGCAGGCCACTCGCACGGCGCGGGGTGCCCAGGCAAGGGAAGGAAAAGCGGATGTCATGGTTGTTGCAGTGGAGACGCAGCGGCACCCGCAGGCGGGGCCGCGCGGCTCAGTTGGTGTTCGTTGGCGGAGCGGCGGCGCAGCTTGTCCAGCAGCACGTAGACCACCGGGGTGGTGAGCAAGGTCAGCAGCTGGCTGGCGATCAGGCCGCCGATGATGGCCACGCCCAGCGGCTGGCGCAACTCGGATCCCTGCCCGAAGCCAATGGCCAGCGGCAAGGCGCCCAGCGCGGCGGCCAGCGTGGTCATCAGGATGGGTCGAAAGCGCAGCATGCAGGCCTCGCGCACCGCCTCGAGCGCCGACAGGCCCCGGGCACGCTCGGCCTCCAGCGCGAAGTCGATGATGAGGATGGCGTTTTTCTTCACGATGCCGATCAGCAAGAACACGCCGATGAGCGCGATGATGGTGAACTGCATGTTGAACAGCAGCAGCGCCAGCACCGCCCCCACGCCGGCCGAGGGCAAGGTGGTCAGCACGGTGATGGGGTGGATCAGGCTTTCGTACAGCACGCCCAGCACAATGTAGATCACCACGATGGCCGCCAGGATCAGGAAGAACTGCTGCGACTGCGATTGCTGGAACCCGAGGGCCGTGCCCTGGAAGCTGCCGCGCACGTTGGTGGGCATGGCGATGTCGGCCTCCGCCTGCTCGATGACCTGCCTCGCCTGGCTCAGCGAGGTGTTCCCGTCCAGGTTGAACGAGATCGTCGTGGCCAGTTCGCCGTCCTGGTGGTTGATGGAGGTGGGCGAGGCCCGCTCCACCACCTTGGCGATGGCGCTCAACGGAACCATGGTCGATGCGGTGTTGCTCAGCACCTGCCCCGTGGAGGCGCCGCGCTGGCCCGGATTGGCGGCCGTGCCGGTGGCCCCGGTCGGGTTGGACGCCACGAAGATGTCGGCCAGCGCCGGCGGGCCCTTGGTGTATTCCGGCGCCCACTCCATGATGACGGAGTACTGGTTCAGCTCGCCGTAGATGGTCGCCACCGAGCGCTGGCCGAAGGCGTTGTAGAGCGCGCTGTCGATGGCCGAGGCGCTCACGCCCAGGCGCGAGGCGCTGGCCCGGTCCACCTCCACATAGGTCTCCACGCCGTTGTCGGCCTGGTCGGTGTCCACGTCGGTCAGCAGCTCTTCCTGCTTCAGGCGCTCGGCCAGGCGCGTGGCCCACAGCCGCATGTCGGCCAGGTTGTCGCTCTTGAGGGTGTACTGGTAGGTCGAATTGCTGGAGCGCCCGCCCATGCGCAGGTCCTGCACCGGGCTCAGGAACACCTGCAGGCCGGTGATCTGCGCCAGCTGCGGCCGCAGGCGCCCGATCACGGCGTTGCTGCTGTCGGCGCGTTCGCCCACGGGCTTCAGGTTCACGAACAGAAAGCCCCCGCCCGCCCGCCCGCCACCGGAAAAGCCCACCACCGTGTCCACCGCCGGATCGTTGCGGATGATGCCCACCGCCTGGCGCAGCTTGCGCGCCAGGGCGTCGGAGGAGATGCTCTGGTCGGCCCGCAAGCCGCCATTGAGCTGGCCGTTGTCCTGCTGCGGAAAGTAGCCCTTGGGAATCTTGGTGAACAGGTACACGTTGAGCCCGATCACCGCCAGCAGCACCAGCATGACCAGCGCCTTGCTCGCCAGCGCCCAGTCCAGGCTGTGGGCGTAGCCGCGCAGCATGCCGTCGTAGCCCCGCTCGGCCCAGCGCGCGAAGCGGCCGGGGGGCTTGGCCTGGGCGGGGTCTTCCGAGCGCAGCAGCCACGCGCACATCATCGGCGTGGTGGTGAGCGAGATCACCAGCGAGATCGCCACCGCCACCGACAGCGTGACCGCGAATTCGCGGAAAAGGCGCCCCACCTGCCCGTCCATGAACAGCAGCGGTATGAACACCGCCACCAGCGACAGGCTGATCGACAGCACCGTGAAGCCCACCTCGCGCGCGCCCAGCAGCGCCGCGGCCATGCGGTCCATGCCGGCCTCGATGTGGCGGCTGGTGTTCTCCAGCACCACGATGGCGTCGTCCACCACGAAGCCGGTGGCCACCGTGAGGGCCATCAGACTCAGGTTGTTCAGGCTGAAGCCCAAAAAATACATGATGCCGAAGGTGCCCAGCAGCGACACCACCGTGGCCACCGCCGGAATGACCGTGGCGCGCGCCTTGCGCAGGAACAGGCCCACCACCAGCACCACCAGCGCGATGGAGACCATGAGCGTGAACTCGATCTCGCGCAGCGACGATCGGATGGAATTGGTGCTGTCCGACGCCACCGACACCTGGATGTCCTGCGGCAGCTGCGCCTGCAGGTCGGGCAGCAGCGCGCGCACGCCGTCCACCGTGTCGATGATGTTGGCGCCCGGCTGGCGCGTGATGAGCACGATGATGGCCGGGTCGCCGTTGAACAGGCCCAGCGTGCGCGTGTTCTCCACGCCATCGACCACGCGCGCGACGTCGCCCAGGCGCACGGCGGCGTTGTTGCGCCAGGCGATCACCAGCGAGGCGTAGTCGGACGCCTTGCGCGAGGGCGAAGGCGTGTAGATCTGCAGGCGCTTGCCATCGCCTTCGATGGCGCCCTTGGGGCGGTTGGCGTTGGAGGCCTGGATGGCTGCGCGCACGTCCTCGGTGCTGATGCCATAGCGGTTGAGCGCGAACGGCAGCAGTTCCACGCGCACCGCGGGCAGCGAGCCGCCGCCGATCTCGACCTCGCCCACGCCCGCCACCTGCGAGATGCGCTGGCTCACCACGTTGGAGACCGCGTCGTAGATCTCGCCCGGTGTGCGCGTCTTGGAGGTCAGCGTGAGGATGATGACGGGCGCATCCGCCGGATTGCGCTTGCGGTAGGTGGGGTTGCTGCGCAGCGTGGCCGGCAGGTCCACGCGCGATGCGTTGATGGCCGCCTGCACCTCGCGC
>NZ_BAAJYT010000084.1:0-15304 GCF_057541515.1 Acidovorax sp. KNOB132 | reverse complement strand
TCGATCACACCGATGATGTCCGCGATCTGGCGGCTGCTGTCGTTGATGCCGCGCATGGTCTGGATCACGTCCGACACCACCGCGCCGCCCTCGCGGGCCACGGCGGACGCGGTCTGCGCCAGCTGGTCGGCCTGCCGCGCGCTGTCGGCGTTGTGGCGCACCGTGGCGCTCAGCTGCTCCATGGACGCCGCCGTCTGCTGCAGCGCGCCGGCCTGGCCCTCGGTGCGCGCCGACAGGTCGCCGTTGCCCTGGGCGATCTGCGCGGCAGCGGCCGAGACGCTCTCGGCGCCCTCGTGGATGGCGGTCACCACGGTGGCGAGGTGGTCGCGCATGTGGCGCAGCTGCGCCATCAGGCTGGTGTTGTCGCCGGGGGCGAGGGCGATGGCCACGGTGAGGTCGCCCTGGGCCACGCTGCGCGCCAGGGCGGCGGCGGTGGCGGGCTCGGCGCCCAGTTCGCGCAGGATGCTGCGCGCCACGAGGTAGCCGAAGCCGAGCGCGGCCAGCACGCCCGCCGCCACGGCCACCACGATCCCCAGGCGGGTGTCGGCGAAGGCCACCTCGGCGGCTTCGTAGTCGGCCTGCGCCGTGTCCAGCTGCACCTGCGTGAGGGACGACAGCACCGTCTGCAGCGGGTCGAGCGCCGGGTACATCTCGCGGGCGGCGAAGGCGGTCAGCCCCGGGATGTCGCCGGTGTGCAGCAGGCCTTCGAGCCGCGCCACCGCCGCATCGGCGGCCAGTTGCAGCGGGCGAAATTGCGCGACCAGCCGGCGCTCCTCGCCGATCAGCGGGGCGGACAGGTAGGCCGACCACTGGGCGTCGATGTCCTTGCGTGCGCTGGCGATCGAGTCGAGGCCCTGGCGGGGCGTCATGGCGCCGTCGCGCACCTTGTGCGCCGTGTCCACGACGTTCACGGCATAGGCGTCCGCCACGATCTTGATCTGCTTGAGCGGCACGACACGGTCGTGATAGACCGACACGAGTGCGGCATTGGAGCCCGCCATGCCCAGCAGGCCGGCGGCGCCGACGCCGGCGGCGAGCAGGCACAGGAGGGCCAGGAGCAGGGCCAGGCGGGTGGCGACTTTCAAAGGACCGAAGTGCAGCATGTGGTGTTTTCTCCCTGAAATTGTTGGAATGCTTGGTGTTTGGATGTGCGTCTCCTGCCAGGGGGCTGGAGATGGGGTGGATGGTAGGAATCTGTGAGCGGATGTTTCTCAACAATGCTCAAATGTTGCTTTGCGTCCTCCCGGCCTGGCCTCGCGCCACCGGGCCAGCGCCATGGCTTTCGCCGGGGCGGCGCACGGGCATCGCACAATCGCGGGCATGAAAACCCTACGCCTTCGACCCGGCAAAGAGCGCTCCCTGCTGCGCCGCCACCCCTGGATCTTCGAATCGGCCATCGCCAAGGGCGGCGGCGACAGCGGCGAGACCGTGCGCGTGGAGTCGCACGAGGGCCAGTTCCTCGCCTGGGCCGCGTTCAGCCCGACCTCGCGCATCCGCGCACGCGTGTGGAGCTTCGACGAAGCTCAGCGCATCGACGCTTCTTTTTTCATAGCAGCATGCCGGCGTTCCATATGCGCCAGAGGCCGATTCGGCATTGAAAGCGATGGGGTGCGCCTGGTGCATGGCGAGTCCGACGGGCTGCCCGGCCTGATCGTGGACCGCTATGGCGACACCCTGGTGGCGCAGTTCACCAGCGCCGGCACCGAGCGCTGGAAGGCCGTGATCGCCGACGCGCTGCTGCAGGAAACCGGGCTGGCGCGTCTCTACGAACGCTCCGATGCCAGCGTGCGCGGGCTGGAAGGGCTGGAGCCCGCCACCGGCTGGCTGCGCGGCGAGGGCGAGACGGGCCTGTCGATCCGCGAGCACGGCTGGCGCCTGACGCTGGACATCGCCGAAGGCCACAAGACCGGCTTCTATCTGGACCAGCGCGACAGCCGCAAGCGCTTCGCCGACGCCACGCAGCGCCTGGGCTTTCAGCGCGTGCTCAACTGCTATTGCTACACGGGCGGTTTCACCGTCGCGGCGCTCTCGGGCGGGGCGGGGCACGTGACCTCGATCGATTCGTCCGGCCCGGCGCTGGAGCGCGCCCGGGCGCACGTGGCCCTGAACGGCTTCGAGGCCGGGCGTGCGGATTTCCTCGATGCCGACGTGAACGCCTCGCTGCGGCAGTTCCTCAAGGAAGGGCGCACCTTCGACGCCATCGTGCTGGACCCGCCGAAGTTCGCGCCCACCGCCGCGCACGCCGACCGGGCCGCGCGCGCCTACAAAGACATCAACCGCCTGGCGCTGCAGCTGCTAGAGCCGGGCGGCATGCTGTACACCTTCTCGTGCTCGGGCGGCATCAGCGCCGATCTGTTCCACAAGATCGTCGCCTCGGCCGGGGCCGACGCGGGGGTGGACGGCTTCATCCTGGAGCGCCTGGGCGGCGCGCCAGACCACCCCATGACGCTGGAGTTTCCCGAGGGTGAGTACCTCAAGGGCCTAGCGGTGATGCGCAAATAGCCGGCCGCGCTCAGCCGCCCGCGCCGAACACCTCGACGCGCCCGCGGCCGTTGTGCTTGGCCCGGTAGCAGGCCACGTCGGCATCGTGCAGCACCACGTCGGGGCTGTCGCTGTGGCTGGAGAAGACGCGCACCCCCACGCTGGCGCCCACGCGGAAGCGGGCGCCTTCGGCAGCGAAGTCCTGCTGGTGGATGGCCTGGACGATCTTCGCCCCCACGGCCTGCGCCTGCTGCGTCTCGCAGGCCTGCAGCACCACGACGAACTCGTCGCCGCCGATGCGCACCAGCGTGTCGGCCATGCGCACCGACTGGCGCAGCAGCACCGCCACCTGACACAGCACCTGGTCGCCCGCGCCGTGGCCCGCCGCGTCGTTCACTGCCTTGAAACCGTCCAGGTCGATGTACAGCAGGGCATGCGGCCCGGGCTGGCCGGACAGCGTCTGCACGATCGAGTGCAGCCCGCGCCGGTTCTGCAGGCCCGTGAGTGCATCGTGCAGGCTTTCCTCGCGCAACCGGTCCGTCAGCGCGCGCAGTTCGTCCTGGCGCCGCTTGTCGGTGCTGATGTCGGTGTGGAAGGCGCAGGTCTGCCCGTCGGCCATGCGGTTCATGGCCACCCGCACCCAGCGGCCGCCGGGCAGCGGCACCTCGAACGGCACCCCGGCGAAGTTCAGGCTGTCGTGCAGGGCGGCGACGATGTCTTCGGCGCGCGCCGCGTATTCGTCCGGGGCGCAGGCCGATGCCCAATGCTGGCGCACCACCTCGGCGTAGCTGCGCCCGAGCGCCGCCACCTTCGAGGGCAGGCCATACATGGCAAGGAAGTGGTCGCTCGCAAACACGATGCGCCCGTCGCCGCTTTGCACCGAGGCGCCGTCGCCCGCGTGTTCGAGCATCTGCAGCGCATCGCCGGCCGGCCGGTCGGCGGGAGGCGGTGCGGGCGCCTGGGTGGGCATGCGAAGGTTGGCCTCGGCCAGTTCCAGCCAGATGCGCACGCGGTGCCCGTCGCCCATGGAGGACGCCGCCACCCGCAGCCAGCGGCCCCGGTGCTGGAAGACGTAGGGGCGCGTCTGCTGCACGTGCCGCGCGATGCCGTCGGCCACATGGCGCTCCAGGTAGCGCAGGTCGTCCGGGGCCAGGCGCTGGCGGTAGAAGCGGCGCAGGTTGTCCGCGTACGGCTCGCCGGCGTGGACGTGACCGTCGTGCTCTGGAAAGAAGCGCAGGAAGCTCTGGTTCCACAGCACGGTGCGGTGCTGGTCGTCGAAGGCGCACAGAGCGATGCCCAGGGAATCGAGCAGCGTGGCGGTCAGGCGGTAGTCCATGGCCAAAACGTATCAAAAAGCTTCTTCTATAGTCACTGTATAGCAGGCCGATGACGGTGTTGCGCTCGATGGGGGTGCTTGACAGCGCCGCTACACTGGATGATGGTCCTGCAGCCGCCTTCGCGGCCGCGCTGCAGAGGCCGCGCGCCGTGCTTTTTCTTTCTTTCCGCGTTGCGGCACCCGCTGTTTCACCCAAGGCTTTTCTCCATGTCCCTCATTCCCGCCACCATCCTGACCGGCTTCCTGGGCTCGGGCAAGACCACGCTGCTCAAGCGCCTGCTGTCCGAGGCCCACGGCCAGAAGATCGCCGTGATCGAAAACGAATTCGGCGAAGAGAACATCGACAACGACATCCTGGTCACCGAGTCCAAGGAGCAGATCGTGCAGATGAGCAACGGCTGCATCTGCTGCACCATCCGCGAGGACCTGCGCGAGACGCTGCAGCTGCTGGCCGCCAAGAAGCGCAAGGGCCTGCTCGAGTTCGACCGCATCGTGATCGAGACCACGGGCCTGGCCGACCCCGGCCCCGTGGCGCAGACCTTCTTCATGGACGAGGAGATCGCCGAGACCTACCTCATCGACTCCATCATCACCCTGGTGGACGCCAAGCACGCGCCCCAGCAGCTCAACGACCGCCAGGAAGCGCGCCGCCAGGTGGGCTTCGCCGACCAGATCTTCCTGTCCAAGACCGACCTCGTGGGCAAGGAAGAGGCCGACGCCCTGATCCACCGCCTCAAGCACATGAACCCGCGCGCGCCGATCAAGGCGGTGCATTTCGGCGAGGTGCCGCTGGCCGAGGTGCTGGACCTGCGCGGCTTCAACCTGAACGCCAAGCTCGACATCGACCCGGATTTCCTCAAGGAAGACGACCACGACCACGGGCACGACCATGGGCATGACCACCACGATCACGACCACGCGCATGGCGAGCATTGCGACCACCCCTCGCATCAGCACGGCCAGGGACATGGCCACCACCATCACCACGACGATGACGTCAAGAGCTTCGTCTACCGCGCCGAGCGCCCGTTCGACCCCGCCAAGCTGGAGGACTTCCTGGGCGCCATCGTCAACATCTACGGCCCGCGCATGCTGCGCTACAAGGGCGTGCTGAACATGAAGGGCACCGAGCGCAAGGTGATCTTCCAGGGCGTGCACCAGTTGATGGGCAGCGATCTGGGCCCGCAGTGGGCTGAGGGCGAGCAGCGCCTGAGCAAGATGGTCTTCATCGGCATCGACCTGCCCAAGGACATCTTTCTCCAAGGCCTGGGACAGTGCCTGGCCGAGTAGGACAGGACCCCGTTTGGGGCTTGCCGCACCGGCTTGTGTGATATCTGCCACTTTCCAGTTCGCGCCGGGCCCGGATCGATACAATCGCGCCCCGGTAAAACGCCGGAAGGCCTGCTACTGCCCCTGGAGCCGCGTCGCGTGCTCAGGGCCCGCCCCTACTGCGAGGAGACAGGAAGTGAAAGCCGAACCCAGCAAACCCGAGGCGGATGCCAAGGCACCCTCCAGCGGCACCGTCCGCGCGGCCGCCAAGGCGCCCGCCAAGTCCAAAGCCGCCGTGCCGGTGCCTGCCTCCGCGGGGCCTTCGAGCGAACCCGCGCGCAGTCCCCGGCCTTCTTCCCGTTTGGCCCAATTGACCGTACCATCCATGGCACCCGCGGTGGCCTCCACCGCCGCCAAAGCCAGCTATACACACACCATGCCTACGACCCTGCAACCGCAAAATTCCGTCGCGGCCGCCAAGAAAGATCCCAAGCTGGCCGGCAACTGGAAAACCAAGTCCGCCGAAGAGCTGAGCGACGCCGAAGTGCTCGCCATGCCAGACAGCGAGTACATGAACGAAAAGCAGCTGGCGTTCTTCCGCCACAAGCTGGTGCAGCTCAAGCAGGACATGCACAACAACGCCGGTGAAACCACCGAGCACCTGCGCGAAGACACCGTGGTCGTGCCCGATCCCGCCGACCGCGCCACCATCGAAGAAGAGCACGCCCTCGAACTGCGCACGCGCGACCGCGAACGCAAGCTGCTCAAGAAGATCGAGCAATCCATCGGCCGCATCGATGCGGGCGACTACGGCTACTGCGACGAGACGGGCGAGCCCATCGGCGTCGGCCGGCTGCTGGCGCGCCCCACGGCCACGCTGTCGCTGGAAGCGCAGCAGCGCCGCGAACTCAAGCAAAAGATGTTCGGGGACTGACCGGCCGATCCTGTCTTCCCTTTTTGCGCGGCGAGCGACCTGACCCACCATCCATGAGCAAGGAAGAGTCTTCCCCCGGCCTGTTGTCCAAGATGGTTCGGTTCGTCCGCAACCCCACGGTCAACTGGACCGATCTCGATTCCATCGATGCCGACCGCGAAAGCCAGTACAGCAAGCAGATGCTCAAGGAGATGATCGAGCGCAAGCGCCGCAACGATTTCGTGCGGCGCCGGGAGTTCGACCAGTTGCGCAAGCTGCGCAAGCGCGAGGCCCTGCAGGGCCAGCGCACCGAAGACCCGACCGCGCGGCCTTCGTTCTTCCAGAGCAGCATGGCATCGCCCGACGACCGGGCCGTCACGCTCAAGAAGATCGACGAGATCGAAGCGCAGATGTCCCAGCAGTGGTGGAAGAGCAAGAACACCCCCACGCCCAGCGAACTGGGTGACTCCACCGCCACCGCTACCGATTCCACCATCGCCGCGGCCCACGACCGGGCCTTCGCCCCCACGGCACCCGCCAGCCTGCCTGGCGTGCTGTCGGCGCCGACCGCCGTGCAGCCGCTGTTTTCGGGTGAGAGCCTGCTGCCCTCCGGCGCGCCCGAGGGGGCCGGCGCGGCGCCATCGCCTTCGCAGGCGGTGCCAGCAGCCGCTGCTGCATACGCCCCGCCACCGGCCCCCGAGGTGGCCCCCGCAGAACCGGAGGAATTCGTGCACGAACCCGACCTCGAGGAAGCCGCCATCCGCTTTGCCAATGGCGACCATGCCGGCGCGGAGTCCGGCCTGCTCGAAGTGCTGGCGCAGCACGAGCAGGACGATCCCCAGCAGCAGCTGGAGATCTGGATGACGCTGTTCGACCTGTACCGCGCCATCGGGGAGCACGAGCGCTTCGATGCGCTGGCGATCGACTATGCGGCCCGGTTCAGCCGCTCGGCGCCGCTGTGGTTTTCCATGCCCGAACTGCTGGGCCTGCAGGCGCAGCCCGCGCCGGCCGCCACGGGCTTCCCGCAGCGCGAGTTCAGCTGGAACTCGCCGACCACGCTGGCCGCGCAATCGGTGGTGGCGCTGCAGGCGTCGCTCGCCCGCGCCGCCCCACCCTGGACGCTGACCTGGTCGCGCCTGGCCGCCATCGACGAGGCCGCCGTGCCGCTGCTGGCCAACCTGTTCACGCAGTGGGCGGAGCAGGAGGTGCAGCTGACGTTCTTCGGCGTGGAGGCGCTCAACACGGTGCTGGAAGCCCGCACCCAGTCCGGAGACCGGGACACGTCGCCCGAGTGGTGGCGCCTGCGCATGGCGGCGCTGCGCCTCATGGGCCGCCCCGACGAGTTCGAACTCGTGGCGCTCGACTACTGCGTGACCTACGAGGTCTCGCCGCCATCGTGGATCTCGCCGCGGTGCAGCTATTCCAGCGACGACAGCGGCGCCCCGGTGCCCGCAGATGCCACGCCCTCCGATTTGCATGCCTCGGGCTACGGCGAACCCTCGTCCATGCCGGCGGGCCTGGAGAGTGCCGAGCCTTCGGCCTCGCTGTCCGGCCACATCGAAGGCGACGCGGTGCCGCTGCTGGCGCCGTTCGAGGAGCAGGTGAAGCCCGGCGCGCCGCTGATCATCGCGTGCGACCGCCTGGTGCGGGTGGACTTCGCGGCGGCCGGCTCTGTGCTCAACTGGGCGGCCGAGCAACAGGCCCAGGGCCACGCGGTCCACTTCGTCAACCTGCAGCGGCTGGTGGCGGTGTTCTTCAACGTGATCGGCGTGAACGAACACGCCTGGGTCGTTCCGCGCAAGAACTGACCCTCGGGCACAGGGCGCCAGCAGGGCGCGCTGGCCGCTCTTCATGCCCCGTGCAACGCCGTGCGCGGGGGGCGTTGCAAACCGTGCGGGCATCCCCACATGCCAACGCTATGGAACAGTTTCACGGCACCACCATCCTCAGCGTCCGCCGCCAGACGGCGGACGGCATCCAGGTCGCCATTGGCGGCGACGGCCAGGTCACCCTGGGCAACATCGTGGTCAAGGGCACCGCGCGCAAGGTGCGCAAGCTCTACCACGGCAAGGTCCTGGCGGGCTTCGCCGGGGCCACGGCCGATGCGTTCACGCTCTTCGAACGGTTCGAGGCCAAGCTGGAAAAACACCAGGGCCACCTGACGCGCGCGGCCATCGAACTCACCAAGGACTGGCGCACCGACCGCGTCCTGCGCCGCCTGGAGGCCATGCTGGCGGTGGCCGACACCAGCGCCTCGCTCATCATCACTGGCAACGGCGACGTGCTGGAGCCCGAGCAGGGCATCGTGGCCATCGGATCGGGCGGCGCCTATGCGCACTCGGCGGCCAAGGCGCTACTGAACCACACCGAGCTCAGCGCGCAGGAAGTGGTCAAGAAGTCGCTGGAGATCGCCGGCGAATTGTGCATCTACACCAACATGAACCACACCATCGAGACGCTCTGAGCGCCCCGGCGGTTACTATTGTTTTGATAGCTGTCTGCCTTAGAAGAATATGTGCTGACGGCTGATTTGATTGCAGGTCCCCATGTCGTCCATGACCCCCCAGGAAATCGTCTCCGAACTCGACCACCACATCGTCGGCCAGGCCAGCGCCAAGCGCGCCGTTGCCATCGCGCTGCGCAACCGCTGGCGCCGCCAGCAGGTGGAAGGCACCCTGCGCCACGAGATCACCCCCAAGAACATCCTCATGATCGGCCCCACCGGCGTGGGCAAGACCGAGATCGCGCGCCGCCTGGCCCGGCTGGCCGATGCGCCCTTCATCAAGGTCGAGGCCACCAAGTTCACCGAGGTGGGCTATGTGGGCAAGGACGTGGACTCCATCGTCCGCGACCTGGTCGAGATGGCCGTCAAGCAGGCGCGCGAGAGCGACATGAAGAAGGGCCGCGCCCGCGCCGAAGACGCGGCCGAGGACCGCATCCTCGACGTGCTGGTGCCGCCCGCGCGGGGCCATGCGGCGGCCGAGGCCGCGCCGCCGGCCGACAGCACCGCCCGGCAGGTGTTCCGCAAGAAGCTGCGCGAGGGCCAGCTGGACGACAAGGAAATCGAGATCGACGTGGCCGACGCCCGGCCGCAGCTGGAGATCATGGGCCCGCAGGGCATGGAAGAGATGGCCGAGCAGCTGCGCGGCATGTTCAGCCAGATGGGCCAGGAAAAGCGCCGCATGCGCAAGCTCAAGATCGCCGAGGCGCTCAAGCTGCTCACCGACGAGGAGGCCGCCAAGCTCGTGAACGAGGACGAGGTGAAGACCCGCGCCGTGCAGAACGCCGAGCAGAACGGCATCGTCTTCATCGACGAGATCGACAAGGTGGCCACCCGCCAGGAATCGAGCGGCTCGGACATCTCGCGCCAGGGCGTGCAGCGCGACCTGCTGCCGCTGGTGGAGGGCACCACCGTGTCCACCAAGTACGGCATGGTCAAGACGGACCACATCCTGTTCATCGCCTCGGGCGCTTTCCACCTGAGCAAGCCGAGCGACCTGATCCCCGAGCTGCAGGGGCGCTTTCCGATCCGCGTCGAACTCGAATCGCTGTCCGTGCAGGATTTCGAAGCCATCCTCACGCAGACGCATGCCTCGCTGGTCAAGCAGTACCAGGCCCTGCTGGCCACCGAAGGCGTTACGCTCGAATTCGCGCCCGAGGGCATCACGCGCCTGGCGCACATCGCCTTCGAGGTGAACGAGCGCACCGAGAACATCGGCGCGCGCCGGCTGTCCACGGTGATGGAGCGGCTGCTGGACGAAGTGAGCTTCGATGCCGCCCGTTTGTCCGGCCAGACGGTGGTGGTGGATGCCGCGTACGTGAACGCGCGGCTCGAGTCCTTGAGCCAGGACGAGGATTTGTCGCGCTATATCTTGTAAAAGATTCCGGCGTGTTGCGGGCCCCTGGATTCTTGCCCGGATTCCAGGTTGCCCGATAGCCTTCAGGTATCACTTGCATAGCCTGGGCTAAGTGCTTATTCAGTAAAGCATTTTGGGTGTTCTCCACTGGCACTGTCGGTGCTAAGTCGTTGATTTCATTGCAAAACTTTGTTGCACCTGGCGGGGCTCGGTATTTTTTTCCTGCTACAGTGCAAAAAAGTGCAATTAAGTGGTGAAAAGTGCCCTCGTGCGTCCATTCCGGATGCGCAGGCGCGACAACGAGCTGGGGTTCGATTCCGTGTTTCAAGGGGCGTCATCGCTGAGTCTGGATGCGAAGGGAAGGCTTTCCGTGCCTACCCGGCATCGTGACGTCCTCGCGGCGACCGCCAACAGCCAGCTCACCATCACCAAGCATCCGCACGGCTGCCTCATGGTGTTTCCCCGCCCCGAATGGGAAAAATTCCGCGAACGCATTGCCGAGCTGCCCATGTCCGCCCAGTGGTGGAAGCGCATCTTCCTGGGCAACGCGATGGACGTGGACATGGATGGCACCGGCCGCGTGCTGGTCTCGCCCGAACTGCGGCAGGCCGCCGGCATCACCAAGGACACGATGCTGCTCGGCATGGGCAACCACTTCGAGCTGTGGGACAAGGCCACCTACGAGGCGCAGGAGGCTGTTGCCATGCAGGCCGAGATGCCGGCCGCTTTCCAGGACTTTTCTTTCTGAGGCCATGGTGAACGCACCGCTGCAACACACCACGGTCTTGCTGGGCGAGGCGGTCGACGCCTTGCTGGGCGCCGCCGGCCCCGCGCCCGCCGGCGTGTGGATCGATGCCACCTTCGGCCGTGGCGGGCACTCCCGCAAGATACTGGACCGGCTGGGGCCGAGCGGGGGCCTCGTGGCGTTCGACAAGGACCCCGAGGCCATCGCAGAAGCAGCGCGCATCACCGATGCGCGCTTTTCCATTCGGCATGAAGGATTCCGCCATCTGGCCGAACTGCCCGAGCGCAGCGCCGCGGGCATCCTCATGGACCTGGGCGTGAGTTCACCCCAGATCGACAGCCCCGGCCGGGGCTTCAGCTTTCGTTTCGACGGCCCGCTGGACATGCGCATGGACACCACGCGCGGCGAGAGCGTGGCCGATTGGCTGGCCACGGCCGAGGTCGGGCAGATTGCGGAGGTGATACGTGACTACGGCGAAGAACGGTTTGCTGGCCCCATTGCAAAGGCGATTGTTGCTCGTCGCGAGGAGCGGGGCCCTCTTGCCACCACCGCTGAACTGGCCCAACTCGTGGCTGGCTCGGTCAAGACCCGCGAAGCAGGCCAGAACCCTGCAACGCGCACATTTCAGGCTCTTCGGATTTTCATCAACGCCGAGCTTGAAGAGCTGCAACAGGCGCTAGAGGCCAGCCTGCGGGTGCTCGCACCCGGTGGCCGGCTGGTGGTGATCAGCTTCCATTCGCTGGAAGACCGCATCGTCAAGCAGTTCATCGCCCAGCATTCCAAGGAGGTCTTCGACCGCCGCGCGCCATTTGCGCAGCCGCAGCCCATGCGGCTCAAGGCGCTGGACCGTATCAAGCCCGGGGCGGCCGAGATCGAGGCCAATCCCCGCTCCCGCAGCGCGGTGATGCGCGTGGCCGAGCGCACGGAGGTGCAGCCATGACGCGCCTGAGCCTGGTGCTGCTGCTGGGGGTGATGGTGAGCGCGCTGTACCTCGTGCACATGCAGTACGAGTCGCGGCGCCTGTTCACCGAGCTGGACCGCGCGGTGGCCGAGTCGCGCCGGCTGGAGACCGAACACCAGCGCCTGCAGGTCGAAAAGCGCGCCCAGGCGACGCCGCTGCGGGTGGAAAAGCTCGCCCGCGACCGCCTGCAGATGCGCACGGCCACGCCGGCCATCACGCAGTACGTCGCCGACGACGGCACGCCGGTGGTCACGGCCGCCACGGCAGCGCCCGTGCCGGCCACGCCGGGTGGCGCGGGGAGCGTGCGCCGATGAGCCGCAGCGTCAACTACACCTCCAGCCCGCTGCTGGCCAGCAAGACGCCGGTCTGGCGCAGCAAGTTCATCGTCGCCATGGTGGCGCTGGGCTTCGTGGGCCTGGGCGCCCGCGCGGCCTACGTGCAGGTGTTCGGCAATGCGTTCTTCCAGCGGCAGGGCGAGGTGCGCTTCGCCCGCACGCTGGAGCTGCCCGCCAACCGGGGTCGCATCCTGGACCGCAACGGGCTGATCCTGGCCTCCAGCGTGCCGGCGGCCAGCATCTGGGCCATTCCGGAAGACGTGGAGCAGGACAAGCCCGAGGTGCGCGAAAAGCTCCAGCAACTGGCCAAGCTGCTGGAGATGCCGCTGCCCGCGCTCAAGACCAAGCTCGCGGACGAGGACAAGACCTTCGTCTGGATCAAGCGCCAGCTCGACTGGGAGGTCGGCCAGCAGATCGCCGCCCTCGACATCAAGGGCATCTACCAGCGCAAGGAATACAAGCGCCAGTACCCCGAAGGCGAATCGGCCGCGCACGTGGTGGGCTTCACCAATGTGGAAGACCATGGCCAGGAAGGCATGGAGCTGGCCTTCGACCAGCAGCTGGCCGGCAAGGCCGGCTCGCGACGCGTCATCAAGGACCGCCTGGGCCGCGTGGTGGAGGGCGTGGGCGCCGAGGTGCCGCCGGTGGACGGGCAGGACATGCAGCTGTCCATCGACAGCAAGGTGCAGTTCTTCGCCTACCAGAAGCTGCGCGACCAGGTGGCGCTGCACAAGGCCAAGGCTGGCAGCGTGGTGGTCATCGACGCGCACACGGGCGAGTTGCTGGCGCTGGCCAACTACCCGAGCTACGTGCCCGACAAGCGCCAGAACCTCACCGGCGAGCAGCTGCGCAACCGCGCACTCACCGACGTGTTCGAGCCCGGCTCCACCATGAAGCCGTTCACCATCGGCCTGGCGCTGGAGACCGGCCGCGTGCGCCCGGAAACCATCGTGGACACCAACCCCGGCCGCGTCACCATCACGGGCTCGACCATCTCCGACACGCACAACTACGGCGTGCTCACGGTCGAGGGCGTGATCCAGAAATCCAGCAACGTGGGCACCACCAAGATCGCCATGCAGATGCCGGCGCGCGAGATGTGGGAGACCTTCTCGGCGGCCGGTTTCGGGCAGAAGCCGCAGATCCACTTCCCCGGCGTGGTGAGCGGTCGCCTGCGGCCCTACAAGACCTGGCGCCCGGTGGAGCAGGCCACCATGTCCTACGGCTACGGCCTGTCGGCCAGCCTGCTGCAGATGGCGCGCTCGTACACGGTGTTCGCCAACGGCGGCCAGATCATTCCCGCCACCATGCTCAAGTCGAGCACGCCGGCGGTCGGCGTGCCCGTGTTCTCCGAGCGCACGGCCGACCAGGTGCGCAAGATGCTGCAGATGGCCGCGGGCCCCGGCGGCACGGGCCAGCAGGCGCAGACCGTGGGCTACTCGGTGGGCGGAAAATCCGGCACCGCGCGCAAGCAGGTGGGCAAGAGCTATGCCTCGGGCAAGTACCGGGCGTGGTTCACCGGCATGGCGCCGATCGACAAGCCGCGCATCATCGTCGCGGTGATGATCGACGAGCCCAGCAACGGCGTGTTCTACGGCGGCGCGGTGGCCGCGCCGGTGTTCAGCGCCGTGGTGCAGCAGACCCTTCGCATGATGGGCGTGCAGCCCGACATGGCCGTCAAGCCCCAGATCGTGGCCAACACCGTGGAGGAATCGCTATGACGACGACCCCGCTGCTCACTTCGGTGCACGACGCCGTGCAATGGCTGGCCGCCCGGGTGACCGGTACGCTGCAGACCGACAGCCGGCTCATCCAGCCCGGCGACGGCTTCATCGCCTGGCCGGGCGCCGCCACCGATGGCCGCGCCCATGTGGGCGATGCGCTGGCGCGTGGCGCCATGGCCTGCCTGGTCGAGCACGAAGGCATCGAGGCCTTCGATTTCGCCGATGCGCCCGTGGCCGCGCTGCGCGGGCTCAAGGCCATCACCGGAACGCTGGCGGCCGAGTGGTTCGGCCACCCCACGCAGTCGATCGACGTGCTGGCAGTGACCGGCACCAACGGCAAGACCAGCGTCAGCTGGTGGCTGGCCGATGCGCTCAACCTGCTGGCGCGCAACGAACTGGCGGCGCCCGGCGGCTGCGCGCTGATCGGCACGCTGGGCGCCGGCGTGCCGCCCGCGCTCGAGTCCACCGGCCTCACCACGCCGGACCCGGTGCGCCTGCAGCGCGCCTTCGCCCATTTCGCCAAAGAAGGCCATGTGGCCTGCGCGATTGAGGCGTCGTCCATCGGGCTGGCGGAGCACCGCCTGACCGGCACGCGGGTGCGGGCGGCCCTGTTCACCAATTTCACCCAGGACCACCTGGACTACCACCCGAGCATGGCCGCCTACTGGCAGGCCAAGAGCACCTTGTTCGACTGGCCCGGGCTGCAGATCGCCGTGGTCAACATCGACGACCGGCACGGCGCCGAACTGCACGAGACGCTGTCCCAGCAGCCGCTGGACCTGTGGAGCGTTTCCTTGCAGGGGCCCGCACGGCTCCAGGCCCGGGACATCGCCTGGGGCGATGGCGGCCTGTCGTTCACCGTGGCCGAGGGCGCGCAAAGCCATGTGCTGCAGACGCGGCTCATCGGCCAGTACAACGTGGGCAACCTGCTGCTCGTGATGGCCACGCTGCGGGCGCTGGGCGTGCCGCTGGAGCATGCGCTCTACGCCTGCGCGCAGCTGTCGCCGGTGCCGGGCCGCATGGAGCAGATCCATGTGCCGCACCAGCCCCTGGTCGCCGTGGACTACGCCCACACGCCCGATGCGCTCGACCAGGCGCTGCAGGCGCTGCGCCCCATCGCGGCGGAGCGCGGCGGGCGTCTGTGGTGCGTGTTCGGCTGCGGCGGCAGCCGCGACCGCACCAAGCGGCCCCTGATGGGCGCGGTCGCGCAGCAGCGGGCCGATGCGGTCATCGTCACCAGCGACAACCCGCGCGGCGAAGTGCCGGCGGACATCCTTCACGAAATCCTGCAGGGCACCGTGGCCGGGCGCACCGTGCGCGCCGAGGTGGACCGCGCCGCGGCGATTGCGCTGGCGCTGTCCGAGGCCGGGCCGCGCGACGTGGTGCTGATCGCCGGCAAGGGCCACGAGGACTACCAGGAGGTGGCGGGCGAGCGCCGGCCGTTCTCCGACATGGCCCACGCCCAGGCCGGCTTGGCCGCCCGGGGAGGCCGCGCATGATGACGCTGCAGCAGGCGCTGGGGTTCATCCAGGCGCGCGTGCCCACGGCCCGGCTGGTGGGCGAGGGCGCGCTGCCGCTGTCCCGCGTGCACACCGACACGCGCACGCTGCAGGCGGGCGATTTGTTCCTGGCGCTCAAGGGCGAGCGCTACGACGCCAATGCCTTTCTGGCCGATGCGCGCAC
>NZ_BAAJYT010000083.1:0-15418 GCF_057541515.1 Acidovorax sp. KNOB132 | reverse complement strand
CGGCGCGGTGCCGGGGCGGGCCGAGCGGGGCGGCGGCACGCCGCCCGTGCCCTGGACCGCCGATGCGACGACCGAGCGGAACTGCTTGAGGTCCACCGGCTTGGTGAGGTAGTCGAAGGCGCCCGAGCGCAGGGCCTCCACCGCGTTCTCGGCCGAGCCATAGGCCGTCATGACCACACAGCGCTCGCGCCGCTGCTGGTCGCGCAGCTCGTGCAGCAGCTCCATGCCGAAGCCGTCGGGCAGGCGCATGTCGGTGATCACGGCGTCGAACTTGCGGGCCTGCAGCTGCTGGCGGGCCTCCTGCAGGTTGCCTGCCGTCTCGACCCGGTAGCCTTCGCGCAGCAGCGTCAGTTCGTACAGGGTGCGCAGGTCGGGTTCGTCATCGACGACGAGGATCGTGGCGGCGTTGGCGTTCATGGACAGGTGCGGGCGGGGTCAGACGACGATTGTGTCAAACAGCGTGGTGTTCGGGTCCTGCGGCCGGGCGTTCTTGCGGAACACGACCGTGAACGCGTTGCCGCCGACCGCCCCGCGCGGCAGGTTGCGGGTGAGGCGCTGGTAGCCGATCGACGCGCCGTGCCGCTGGCACAGCTCGCGGCAGATATAGAGGCCCAGCCCGCTGGAGCGGCTTTCCGAGGAAAAGAAGGGCTCGAACAGGTGGCGCTCCACGGTCTTGTCCAGCGGCGCCCCGTCGCTCCACACCTGCAGCCCCACGGCGCCAGCCGCGCTGACGTAGGTGGCCACGTAGAGCGAGTCCGGCTCACCGCCCATGTAGCGCAGCGCGTTGTCGAGCAGGTTGACGAGCACGCGGCGCAGGTGTTCGGCGTCGAACTCCACGGGCGCGCGGCCCGCCTCCAGCGCGAGCTGGGCCCGGCGCTTACCCGGGTCCTGCGCCTGCCAGTCGCCCCAGGCCTGCGCGACCGCATCGCACAGCACGACGGTGGAGGCGGGGGCATGGCTGATCTGGTGCTGGACCCGGGCGATGTCCAGCACCTCCTCCGCGATGCGGGCCAGCCGCTCGGCGTTCTGCTGCACCATGTGGGCCAGGCGCTTCTGGCCGGGCTCGTGCAGTTCTTCTTCCAGCAGGGCATTGGCCTGCATGATGGCCGCAAGGGGATTGCGGATCTCATGGGCCACGGCGGCCGACATGCGGCCCATCGAGGCGAGCTTTTCGGTGCGCAGGCGGGCCTCCATCTCGCGCAGGTCGTGCAGGAACATCACGCACAGGTGCTCGCCCCCGGTCTCGCGCGCGATCTCCTGCGACGACGTGAGCCAGGCCCGTACGTGCAGCGCCAGCGGGCTTTGCCCCGGGTGCAGCACGTCCACGTCGGCGCTTTGCGGCTGGCCTTTCTGGAAGGTCTGGCGCGCCATGGCCAGCAGCGGCTTCCAGGGCGAGGAATAGGCCATGGAGAACGGCAGGGCGTGGCGGGCGTTGGTGCCCAGCAACCGCAGCGCCGCGGGGTTGGCGATGCGCACGGTGTCGCGCTGGTCCAGCACCAGCACGCCGTCCGACAGGTTGTGGATGACCAGGGCGCTCACCTGTTCCTGCACCTTGGCTGCCATCTGGCTGGCCTGGGCCAGCTGCTGCTCCCGGTTCAGGCGCGAGGCGAGCTGGTGCACCAGGTAGGCGACGATGAAGTAGCCCGTGCCGGTGAGGGCCGTCTGGAAATAGCGCTGCGTGGCGTCGGAGCCGCCGCTGCTGCCCAGCCACCAGGCCCATGCCAGCAGCAACAGTGTCACCGCCGCGGTCGTGCCCAGGGCCAGGGTCAGCGTGCCCAGCACGCCGGCCATCAGGATGGGCAGGCCGAACAGGGGCGTGAAGTTCATGGAGCCCACGTGCAGGATCTGCAGCGTGCTGATCAAGGCCAGGTCCACGCCGATCGAGCACATCCACTGCAGCCACGAATGGGGCCCGGGCGGCGCATTGCCGGCCAGCACCAGCAGCAGCACGGTGGCCACCAGGTAGCCGGCGCAGATGCCCAGCAGCAGGGGTTCGTAGGACTGGTTCAGCGCCACGCCCAGGCCCTGCAGCAGCAGCAGGGCGGCGGCCACCATGATGCGGCCCGACAGGAAGCTGCCCCACAGCCGGGCGAAGGGGGCGTCGGCGGACAGCAGGGCGCTGGCGCGTTTCAGGGCCGGCACGGGCGGAGGCCTTTCACGCCGGCCCTTGGCGCTGGTGCTCGGGAGTGCAGTAGCTCGCGCCGCCGTCGGTCAGCGCCTCGGAGCGGGGGATGTGCACGCCGCACCGGGCGCAGGACACCATGGCCTGCGGCAAGGCGGGGCGCGCCGCGGCGGGCGGTGGCATCTCCCGGCGCCGCTGGTTGCGCCACACGCCGAACGCGATGACCAGCACCGCCAGCAGGACGAGGTATTTCATGCGGCGCGTCCCAGGACCACTTCGAGCACGAAGCGCGAGCCCACGTAGGCCAGCAGCAGCAGGCCGGCGCCGGCATACAGCACGCGCACGGCGCTGCGCCCGCGCCAGCCGAAACGCGCGCGCCCGATCAGCAGCACCGCGAACGTGATCCATGACAGGACCGAGAACACCGTCTTGTGCTCCCACTTCCAGGCCCGGCCGTACAGCGTTTCGCCGAACAGCCAGCCGGCCACCAGCGTGGCGGTGAGGAGCACGAAGCCGGCCATCACGAAGCGGAACGTGAGGCGCTCCAGGGTGAGCAGGGGAATGCCGCTGTGCGGGTCCGCGGCCTGGCGGATCTTGCGTTCCGCGCGGGTCATGAGCCAGGCGTGGACCACGGCGGCGGCGAACAGCCCGTAGGACGCGATGCCCAGCGCCAGGTGCAGCGGCAGCCAGGCGGATGCGTTCACGTGCAGGGGCTGCCCCGGAAACAGCAGCGCGAGCACCACTGCCACGGAGCCCAGGGCGCCCAGCAGCCACCGGGCCTGGAGTTCGGGAAACATCTGGCGTTCGACGGCATACACGGTGAGGACCAGCCATGCCGTCATGGAGAGGGCGGGCGCGAAACCGAAGTGCGGCGTGCCTCCGAGCAGGCTGTAGGCCAGCACCGCCGCGTGCAGGCCCCAGGCGACCCAGAGCGCGGTGCGGCCCGTTTTGCCGCCGAACCGCGCGGCGGCCGCGGCGGGGGCGGCGTAAGCCATCGCCGCGGACAAGGCCAGCAGCCAGCTGACGGGAGACGCACTGGGTAAAATCATGGACTCACAGTTTAGCCCTTCGCCCGCCCCCGGCGGACCTGCCTGCGGCACCAGCCGCCCAGGCACAGGGGCACTTCCGGAACACTCCTATGGCCTCCGCCCTTACCGAAAAACTCACGCGACTCGTCAAGGAGATGCGCGGCCAGGCCCGCATCACCGAATCCAACGTCCAGGACATGCTGCGCGAAGTACGCATGGCGCTGCTGGAGGCCGACGTGGCCCTGCCGGTGGTGCGCGACTTCATCGCCCGCGTGAAGGAAAAGGCCCTGGGCCAGGAGGTGCTGGGCTCCCTCAAGCCGGGGCAGACGCTGGTGTCCATCGTGAACCGCGAGCTGGCCGCCACCATGGGCGAGGGCATCGCCGACATCAATCTGGCGGCCCAGCCGCCCGCGGTGATCCTCATGGCCGGCCTGCAGGGCGCGGGCAAGACCACCACCACCGCCAAGCTGGCCAAGCACCTGATCGAAAAGCGCAAGAAAAAGGTGCTCACCGTGTCGGGCGACGTGTACCGGCCCGCCGCCATCGAGCAGCTCAAGACCGTGACGGCGCAGGCCGGCGCCGAGTGGTTTCCGAGCACGGCCGACCAAAAGCCCCTGGACATCGCCCGCGCGGCCATCGACTACGCCAAGCGGCATTACTTCGACGTGCTGCTGGTGGACACGGCCGGGCGCCTGGCCATCGACGAAGCCTTGATGAACGAAATCAAGGAACTGCACGCTGCGCTGAACCCGGTCGAGACGCTGTTCGTCGTCGATGCCATGCAGGGGCAGGACGCCATCAACACCGCCCGTGCCTTCAAGGAGGCGCTGCCGCTCACCGGTATCGTGCTGACCAAGCTGGACGGCGACTCGCGCGGCGGCGCGGCGCTGTCGGTGCGCCAGGTGACCGGTGCGCCCATCAAGTTCGCCGGGGTGTCCGAGAAGATCGACGGCCTGGAAGTGTTCGATGCCGAGCGCCATGCCGGCCGCATCCTGGGCATGGGCGACATCGTCGCGCTGGTCGAGCAGGTGAGCGCGGGCGTGGACATGGAGGCGGCGCAGAAGCTCGCGGCCAAGGTCAAGAGCGGCGACGGCTTCGACCTGAACGACTTCCTGTCGCAGCTGCAGCAGATGAAGCAGATGGGCGGCCTGTCCAGCCTCATGGACAAGCTGCCGGCCCAGTTCTCCGCCAAGGCCGGCCAGGTGGACATGGACAAGGCGGAGAAGGACATCCGCCGCAAGGAAGGCATCATCCAGAGCATGACGCCCCTGGAGCGCCGCAAGCCCGAACTGATCAAGGCCACGCGCAAGAAGCGCATCGCCGCCGGCTCCGGTGTGCACGTGCAGGAGGTGAACCGCCTGCTGAACGAGTTCGATCAGATGCAGGGCATGATGAAGAAGATGAAGGGCGGCGGCCTCATGAAGATGATGAAGCGCGTGGGTGGCATGAAGGGCCTGGGCGGCGGCGGGATGCCGAAGCTGCCGTTCTGACCCGAGCCCCGACGCCCGCCGTGCCGGTCGGATCGTAGGCACCGGCGGTGGTGTTTTGCTATAAAAAATATAGCGATATGCCCTAGTGAATCATGCGCTGGAGTCCGAAAAGACTTTGATCTGTCGGCGCCTGCGCTTGGTGGATGGAACCCGATCTCCGAGCTTGGCCGATCGCAATGCGCTCGCACCGGCCCGGTCACCATTCACCTTCCCATAGAAAAAGCCGACCCGAGGGTCGGCTTTTTCCATTGAAGCGCCGCGGTGGGTGGCGCGCGTTGGCAGGTGGATGCCGTTCAGGCCGCCTTCAGCACCGGGGCTGCGGAACGCAGGGGGCGGTTCTTCAGCTGGGTGGCATGCATCCATGCGCGGCGCAGGACGGGCGGAGACCATGCCTCTTCGGGGATCAGCAGCAGGCGCTGGGCCCGCACGGCACGGCCCAGGGCGATCTGGCTGGAAACCACCACCAGCGGGATGGACAGGGCCAGCGGCAGGCCGACGGGCATGAGCCAGATCAGCGCGCTCGGGTCGATCAGCGCCACGCCCAGGCCCAGCAGGGCGATCACGCCGGTCATCGGGGCCAGCTGGCGAACCGCGTCGCTCCAGGGCACGGCGTTGGCTTCGCGGGGAGGCGACTTCCATTCCAGCTTCAGGCCGGTGAGGGCGATGATCACGAACAGCGAATGGGCCAGCATGCGGATCGGGGCCTGCAGGATGGCCAGCACGCTCTCCAGCCCGGCGCTCTTGATCAGGCTGGCGGTGCCGCCGTACTGCTTTTGCTCGCCCTTCATGAAGATCGCTGCCACGCCCAGGGCGCGGGGCAGGAACAGCATGCACAGCGTCCAGGCCCACAGCGCCATCAGTTCGCTGGGCAGGATGTTCCAGTCGGACACCAGGCGGGCGCCGGCCAGCCACAGGGCCGTGCCGAAGGTGATGAAAGCCAGCCACAGGGGCGCCGACAGGTAGGCCATCGCGCCGGTGACGAACATGGCGCGGTGCACGGGGTGGATGCCGGGCTCGGCCATCAGGCGGGCGTTCTGCAGGTTGCCCTGGCACCAGCGGCGGTCACGCTGCAGCTCGGACAGCAGGTCCGGCGGTTGTTGCTCGTAGCTGCCGACCAGGTCGGACACCAGCCACACGTGGTAGCCGGCACGGCGCATCAGGGCCGCTTCCACGAAGTCGTGCGACATGATGCCGCCGCTCATGCCGCCGGTGCCCTTGATCGGGGCCAGGGCGCAGTGTTCCATGAAGGGCTGTACGCGGATGATCGCGTTGTGTCCCCAGTAGTGGGACTCGCCCAGTTGCCAGAACTGCATGCCCAGCGTGAACAGGCGGCCCGTCACGCGGGAGGCGAACTGCTGTGCACGGGCGTGCAGGGTGACGTGGCCGATGGCCTGGGTGGCGGTCTGGATGATGCCGGCGCGGGGATGCGCTTCCATCAGCTTGGCCATGGAGACGATGCAATCGCCGCTCATCACGCTGTCGGCGTCGAGCACGACCATGTAGCGGTAGTCCTTGCCCCAGCGGCGGCAGAAGTCGGCCACGTTGCCGGCCTTGCGGTGGCTGCGGCGGGTGCGCAGGCGGTAGTACACCTCGACCTGCGGCTGGTTGCCGTTGGCGGCCAGGGCGGCGCGCAGGTCTTCCCACGCGGCGCGCTCGGCGGCGGCAATTTTGGGGTCGTAGCTGTCGGACAGCACGAACACGTCAAAAGTCTTGGCATGCCCCGTGGCGGCCACGGATTCGCAGGTGGCGCGCAGGCCGGCGAACACGGTGGAGACGTCCTCGTTGCAGATCGGCATGATGATCGCCGTGCGTGCATCGGCGTTCAACGGATTGTTGCGAACGCTGGCGGCGGACAGCGCGTGCGCGTCGCCCCGCAGCATGACCCAGAAGCCCATCACGCCGGTCAGGAAGCCGGTGACGACCCAGGTGGAGAGCAGGGCGAACAGGGCGAGTTGGCCGTATTCGAGCCAGGCGCTGTCGTAGCTGGGCTGCACGCCTGCGAACAGCGTGGTGGCGAGCGCGCTGCTGGCCACGGTCAGCAGCATGAACACCAGGCGGCGCTGCTGGGCGGCCTGTTGCCAGGTTTCGGTGATTTCGGAGCCTTCCGCGGGGCGGTTGCGCTGGCCGTTCAGGCGCATGAGCAAGGCGGTGCCGATGCTGTTCCAGAAGCCGCGCCATGGCAGGGGCGCCATGGAGCCGCGGTGCACCGGCGGTGCGGTGAGCGAGTTGGGGTGGCGTTCTTCGCGCAGCGTGCTGCGGTCAGAGGCCACCGGCCGGGGGTACGTGGCGCCGCGCCGCGCCACCACGGCGGGGGCGTGCGCAACAGCGCCGACACGTCCTGCACGGGAAGATTGATGTGGGTCCATGGTTCCCTCACTGCGAAGTTGGGTTGTCGTTGGGAAAGAAGCGGCCGTCCGGCTTTCGGCGACAAACGCGCCGAAGGCCGAGGACGGGGCCGGACGCGCAGAGGTTTCACCCCGGGCCGCCTGCGCCGGTGGCTGTCCTGCAGCCACTGCTGCTGCAGGTGTCCGGTTCGCATCAGCGCGGTGCGCTGGGCGGGCGGTGGAGGAGGAAATTTCTTGCGTCATGCCGGTCTATAGGGCAAACCCTGTGCCAGCTTCTAAAAGTCTTTTTAGATCAAAGACTTACGACGTTTTTTGGTCTGTAAGTGGTTGTGCGGCGCAGCAAAACCACCTCAAAACGGCCGAATCTGTCGGGATTCAGCGACCCATCCCTGGGTTGGAAACAATATTTCCTTTTAAATCAACGACTTAGTCCTGTCGCTCATCGGCGACATCGTCTGCCGCACCCGCATCGGCCTTGAAATTGCCGGGGGTCAGCGCGTGCTTTTGCAGCAGCCGGTAGAACTCGGTGCGGTTGCGCTGCGCCAGGCGGGCGGCGTCGGCCACGTTGCCGTCCGTCATCTTGAGCAGGTCCACCAGATACTCCCGTTCGAACCGCTGGCGGGCCTCTGCGAAGCTGAGCACCTGGGCCGAGGGCGTGCGCAGGGCGCGCTGTACGAGGCCCAGCGACACCAGGGGCGTGGTGGACAGGGCGCAGACCTGTTCCACCACGTTGAAGAGCTGTCGCACGTTGCCGGGCCAGGCGGCCGTGGTCAGCGCCTTCAAGGCCTCCGGCGAGAAGCCGGACAGGCGCTTGTCGTACTTGCGGGCCAGGTTGTCCAGGAAGTGGTTGGCCAGCAGCGCGATGTCCTCGCGCCGGTCGCCCAGCGTGGGCAGGGTCAGCGTGACGACGTTCAGGCGGTAGTAGAGGTCTTCCCGGAACTGGGCGGCGGCCATGGCCGTCTCCAGGTCCCGGTGGGTGGCCGAGATGATGCGCACGTTCACCGGCGTCGCCTGGCTCGCGCCCACCGGGCGCACGGCACGCTCCTGCAGCACACGCAGCAGCTTGACCTGCAGGGCAGGCGGCATATCCCCGATTTCGTCGAGCAGCAGCGTGCCGCCATCCGCCGCCTGGAACAGGCCCTTGTGGTTGGTCACCGCGTCGGTGAATGCACCCTTCATGTGGCCGAACAGCTCGGATTCGAGCAGCGCCTCGGGAATGGCGCCGCAGTTGACCGCCACGAAGGGCCGGTTGGCGCGCGGACTGGCGCGGTGGATGGCGCGTGCCAGCAGTTCCTTGCCGGTGCCGCTGTCGCCCAGCAGCAGCACGCTGGCATCGGACTGCGCCACCATGTGGGCCTCGGCCAGCAGGTCCGCCATGCGGTTGGAGCGGCTGATGATCTCGGCGCGCCAGGCGTCGTCGGCGCGGGTGGCCTGCGCCGTGGGCGTGCTGAACGCCAGGGCCTGGGCGATCTTGTCCAGCAGGTCCTTGGCGTCGTAGGGCTTGGTGAGGTAGGTGAAGACACCGCGTGCCGTGGCCTCCACTGCGTCGGGGATCGTGCCGTGCGCGGTCAGCAGGATGACCGGCAGCGAGGGGTGGCGCGAGCGCACCTCGTCGAACAGCGCCAGGCCGTCGCGCCCCGGCAGCCGGACGTCGCTCAGCACGAGCTGGGGACGGTCGATGTCCAGCTGCGCGAGCGCGGCCTCGGCGGACGTCACCGCCGTGACCTCGTATCCCGCGCCCTGCAGGCGCAGGGACAGCAGCCGCAGCATGTCGGCGTCGTCGTCCACCACAAGGATGCGTTGGCGGTGTCCGGAGGAAGCTTTCATGGTGGCGATCGGTTGGCGGTCAGCGTTGGGGTTCTGCGGCGGGAGGGGGCTGCGCGCCCTTGGCGGGGTCGTTGACGCCGCCGGGTCGCGCGTTCAGGCTGCGCTCGATGGCGCGCATGGCCTCCAGCCGATCGTTCAACTGGTCGATCCGCCGCTGGGCATCGCGCAGTTGCTGGTTCTGCCGGTCCAGCTGGTCTTCCAGCCGGCGCTGCTGCAGCAGCCGTCCTTCCAGCAGGCGGGCCAGCGGGTGCAAGGCCGGTGCGGGCGCCGTGGTATCGGCCATCACGCGCTGCACCAACCCGAGGGCCCGGGCCGTGTCAGGCGGCTGGCGCGTGTGCATGAGCACGATGGCCAGCTGCAGCGGCTTTTCGGGCGACTGCTGCTGCGCATTGGACAACTGCGTGATCTCGGCGGCAAGCTCCGCCGTGCCCATGCTGCGCACCTTGTCCGCGTACTGCAGCATCTGCCGCGGAACGGAAGGGCGCTGGCTGCCGTTGTCCTTGCTGGCGGGTTCGGACACCGGTGCGGGGGGCTCGTCGGGCTCTTCCTTCGGCGGTGGGGCGGTGGGTGCAGGCACTTCCACGGGCGGGGGCGGAGGCGGCGGCGCCGGCGCCGGCGGTGGATTGGCGCAGCCCGTGCTCAGCAGGGCCACCGCCAGCAGCAGGCCGGCCGGCCCGGCGCTGCGCGCACCGAAGACCACTCGCGGGACGGAGTGCGACGGGAAATCAGGAGACATGGGGCAATTCAATGCGGAAGGGGGTGCGTTCGCCGTCTTCCACAAGGGTGACGTGGCCGCCGTGGGCGCTCACGTATTCCTGGACGATGGACAGGCCGATGCCCGTGCCGCGTGCGGCGTCCTCGGGTTGGCGCACACCCCGATAAAACGGTTCGAAGATGCGGGAGCGGTCATTCTCATGCACTCCGGGGCCGTCATCCGCGAAATCGATGCGAATCCGGTCGGGAAAACGTGACAAGGTGATCCGAATCGTTCCGCCGCGCGGCGAAAACCGGATGGCGTTCGACAGCAGGTTGCTGACCGCCGGGGCGATCTTCTCCGCGTCGATCTGCAGCGCCACCGGCGCGCCCTCCACCACCACGTCGAGCTTCTTGGCCTGCCAGTGCAGGCGCTGGGCCTCCACCTGGCTTTCGATGAGCGCGAGCAGGTCGGTCTCCGCGCGGCGCAACTGGCGCGCTTCGAACGCCGCGGCGTTGAAGCGCAGCAGCGCCTCGATCTCGCCCTGCAGCACCAGGGTGTTCTGGTGCAGGATGTCCACCACCTCGCGCTGGCCTTCGGTCAGCTCACCCGTCACGCCGTCCTGCAGCAGCGCCACGCCTTCGCGCATCGAGGCCAGCGGCGTCTTGAGTTCATGGGAGACGTGACGCAGGAAGCGGGCCTTGTCGGCGTCCAGTTCCAGCAGCCGCATGCGCAGCCATTCCAGTTGCTGGCCCACGCGGCGGATGTCCACCGGGCCGGACAGGTCCACTGCCTGCGACAGGTCGTTCTCGCCCAGCAGGCGGATGGCGTGCTCCATGCGCTTGAACGGCCGGGCCAGCCAGATGCCGAAGGCCAGCGCCAGGGCGAGCGCCAGCACGATCACGCCCACCACCTGATGCGTCACCTCGCGCCGGCTGGCCTCGATCTTTTCCAGCAGTTCGGTGCTGCGCTGCGCATTCATGTCCTGCACGGTCTGGGCGATGGTGCCGTTGAGCGCGTCCAGCTCGAGGAACAGCGCCGCCACCACCCGCTCGTTTTCCAGCGACAGCGCCGCGGGGCCGTCCAGCAGCGACGTGACCTCGCCCAGGTGCTTGCGCCACTGGTTGGGCAGGTCCGGCGGCAGGCCCTTGGCCTCCAGCCGCTGCAGGATGTCGCGGGCCTCGCGAGAGACCTCGTCGAACCGCCGCCGCAGCGACTTGTCGGCCAGCACCAGCGACTGGCGCGCCGCGCGCTCCAGCGTCTGGCTGCGTCCGTTCAGGCTCTGGGCCGAGGCGTTGAGCTGGATCGCCTCGGCCGCGCCGTTGCGGCTCTGGCCCATCAGCTGCTCCAGCGTGAAGATCGCCCGCAGCGAACTGGCGCCCAGCAGTCCGGCGATCAGCAGGAAAGCCAGCAGCATCATCTGCTGGAACGACAGGCCACCGAGCGCAGCCACCCCTTGCTGCCGGCGCAGGAAGCGCATCGCGAATGCCATGCCCATGCGGCTCAGTGCGCCAGCGCCGGTTCGCGCACCACCACCTCGCCGCGCAGGGTGTAGGCCTTGGCCTCGGTGATGGCCACGTCCACCATCTGCCCGACCAGCCGGGGCTGGCCGACGAAGTTGACGACGCGGTTGCATTCGGTGCGGCCCATCAGCTCGCTGGCGTCGCGCTTGGAGGCGCCTTCGACCAGGATGCGCTGCACCGTGCCCACGCGGCTTTCGCTGATCGACTTGATGTTGCCGTTGATCACGGCCTGCAGTTCCTGCAGACGGCGCAGCTTCACCTCGTGCGGCGTGTCGTCGTGCAGGCTGGCGGCGGGCGTGCCCGGACGCGGGCTGAAGATGAAGCTGAAACTGTTGTCGAAGTGCACGTCGTCGATGAGCTTCATCATCTTGCGGAAGTCCTCTTCCGTCTCGCCTGGGAATCCCACGATGAAGTCGCTGCTCATGGCCAGGTCCGGCCGGATCGCGCGCAGCTTGCGCACGGTGCTCTTGTATTCCATGGCGGTGTAGCCCCGCTTCATGGCCATGAGGATGCGGTCGGCGCCGTGCTGGACCGGCAGGTGCAGGTGGCTGGCCAGCTTGGGGATGCGCGCATAGGCCTCGATCAGGCGCGGCGTGAATTCGTTGGGGTGGCTTGTGGTGTAGCGGATGCGCTCGATGCCTGGAATGTCGGCCACGTATTCCAGCAGCAGCGCGAAGTCGGCGATTTCCGCCGTGTCGCCCATCTTGCCCAGGTAGGCGTTCACGTTCTGGCCCAGCAATGTGATCTCTTTCACGCCCTGGTCGGCGAGCCCCGCGACCTCGACCAGCACGTCGTCGAACGGCCGGCTCACCTCCTCGCCGCGGGTGTAGGGCACCACGCAGTAGCTGCAGTATTTGCTGCAGCCTTCCATGATGGAGACGAAGGCGCTGGCGCCTTCCACGCGCGCGGGGGGCAGGTGGTCGAACTTCTCGATCTCGGGAAAGCTGATGTCCACCTGCGGGCGGCGCTGCACCTCGCGCTGGGCCAGCAGCTCGGGCAGGCGGTGCAGCGTCTGCGGTCCGAACACCACGTCCACGTAGGGCGCGCGCTTGATGATCTCGGCGCCTTCCTGGCTGGCCACGCAGCCGCCCACACCGATCTTCACGCCCCGCTCTTTCAGGTGCTTGATGCGCCCGAGGTCGCTGAAGACCTTCTCCTGCGCCTTCTCGCGCACCGAGCAGGTGTTGAAGAGGATCAGGTCCGCCTCGTCCACGTTCTGCGTGGGCTCGTAGCCCTGGGCGGCATGCAGCACATCGGCCATCTTGTCCGAGTCGTACTCGTTCATCTGGCAGCCGAAGGTTTTGATGAAGACTTTTTTGCTCATGGGGAATCTCTGGTGTCGGTAGCGCTGCCCGCGGCCAATGGCGGGCGGGGCCGGTCGTGCGGCTGGAAAGGGATGGCGCACCCAGCGGCCGCAGCGCTGGCGGCCCCCGGGCCTGCCTATCGCTTGGGAATCTCGGATTCGAAGATGAAATTGCGGTCCGTCGACGTCGCACCCTTGCGCGGCTGGGCCGCTTCATCCTTGCTGAGGATCCAGGCGGTCAGCAGCATGCCCGTGCTGGCCTCGACGACATAGTTCACCGTGAACTTCTGCCCGATCACCGAGTGGGCCATGACCAGCGTGTTCTGCGGGCTGAGCAGGCGCATGCCAGGGGCCATGCGGATGGCCTTGCCATCCAGCTGCGCATCGACGGTGCTGCTGATGGCCAGCGTGCCGCGCAGGGCATTTTCAGGAAAGGTGCGCACGCCGCCCAGGGGGGCGACCACCTGGGCCGCGGCGGGCAGGACCGCGCCGCAGAGCAGGGCGCTGGCCAGCAAGGGCGCGAAGAGAAAGGAAAAACGAGCAGTGGGGCAGCGGTTCATGGTTTACATCCAGGGGCTGGGGGCGCGATTTTACGTGCAGGCCCGAGGCGATCGCCGGCCGTGTTGGAGGGAGCGACAAGAAAAGTCTTGAACGCCAAAAAAAGTCGCGCTATAATTGAGGGCTTAGGCGCTTTAGCTCAGTCGGTTAGAGCGATGGAATCATAATCCACAGGTCCGCGGTTCGAATCCGTGAAGCGCCACCAAACGAAAAAGGGGCTGCGTGCAAACGCAGCCCCTTTTGCTTTTCCGACCCGCGGCGGAGCGGGCAGGTCAGCGTCGCCCGAGGTCAGTCCCCCGCCGCAGGTCGATAGTAGCCGGGGCGGCCGTGCCAGCGGCTCATTCCATCGCCACGGACGCCACTGCCTCCGGCAGGGTCTTCGCCACCGCGCCATCGAACCGTTCCCGCGCACTGCGGATGTTCCGATGGTTCATTTCCGCCCACTGCAGCAACTGCGACAGCGGCGCCAGCACCGACTGCCCCAAAGCCGACAGCCGGTACTCCACGCTGGGCGGCTTGGTCGGAAAGACGTGCCGGGTCAGCAGGCCGTCGCGCTCCAGGGACCGCAGGGTCTGGGCCAGCATGCGCTTGGAGATGTCGGGCACGGCCCGTTGCAGTGCGCCGAAGCGCAAGGGGGCCGGGGCGAGCGTCAGCAGGATCAGCGTGGTCCATTTGTCGCCGATGTGGTCCAGCACGTCGCGCACCGGACACTGGCCGAGGTCCAGCCCTTCGGGGCGCTCGCGCATCCAGGCCTGGGTGGCAGCGAGGGCTTCAAGGGCCTCGGGGGCGGCCGGGGCAGGGGGGTGAGCGTCAGGTAACCAGGGCATGAAAAGCTGCCTTCTTGTGGAAAGTTGGGGCGGTTCCTAATATAGACCTCCTCTCCAATCCATACCTAGAGGATCTTTGCATGTCCACTTCTTCCCCCCGCCTGCTCGTCACCGGCGCCAATGGCCAGCTCGGCCGCCTCGTCATCCAGCAGCTTCTCACGCGGGTGCCGGCCTCGCAGATCGTGGCCTCGGTGCGCAACGTGGAGAAAAGCGCGTCCGTGCTGCCCGCAGGCATCGAGCTGCGCCAGGCGGACTACGGCGATGCGGCCTCATGGGATGCCGCGCTGCAGGGCATCGACCGCGTGCTGTTGATTTCTTCCAGCGAGGTCGGCAGCCGGGTCGCGCAGCATGGCAATGTCATCAGCGCGGCAGCCCGGGCAAAGGTGCAACTGATCGCCTACACGAGCGTGCTGCATGCCGACGTGTCTCCGCTGGGCTTGGCGAAAGAGCATCTGGCGACCGAGGTGCTGCTCCAGGAGTCGGGTGTGCCCTTCGTGCTGCTGCGCAACAACTGGTACACCGAGAACAATCTGATGGGCATTGCCGATGCGCTCGGCCGCGGCGTGCTGGTGGGCAGCTCGGGCGAAGGCCGGTTCGCTTCGGCGTCGCGGGAGGACTACGCCGCCGCGGCTGCCGCCGTGCTGGCCGCGAAGGACAGCCATGCCGGCAAGGTGTATGAACTCGCGGGCGACGATGCCTACACCCGGGCCGAGCTGGCGCAGGAAGTGTCACGCCAGGCCGGCAAGCCGCTGGCTTATCAGGACATGCCCGAAGCCGCCTACCGCGACCTGCTGGTGCAGGTGGGGCTGCCTGCGCCTGTGGCCGAGATGCTCGCGCAAAGCGACGCCAGCGCTGCCAAGGGCGCGTTGTTCGACAGCGGTCGCCAGCTCAGTGCGCTGATCGGCCGGCCCACGACGCCTCTGGCGGCGTCGGTGAGCGAAGCCCTGAAATCCTGAATTAGCAGGCCCAGCCTACCCCCACCCCCGCGTAGATTCCGGCCGGTCGCACGGCCGGGCGTTGCCGAAGACGAGCGTCAAGCCCCCCGCTTGCGCCCCTTCGGCATTTGCATATGTGGTCAAAGTATTTGTAATTCGCATGCAAGGGCCTCATGATTTCGCAAAACGCATGAAATCAAGCCCATGGAATTGCGCCAGCTCGAAGCCTTCGCCGCGGTGATGTCCACCGGCAGCGTGACCGCGGCCGCGCGCCTGCTGGACCGCTCGCAGCCCTCCGTCAGCCGCTCGCTGCAGGAACTGGAGGCCGAGATCGGCTATGCGCTCTTCGCCCGCGGCGGCCCTCGCGTCACGCCGACCGAGCAGGGCTTTCTGTTGTACGAGGATGTGGAGCGCGCACTCGGCGGCCTGCGGCAGATCCGCGATCGCGCCGCCGAGATCGCGCGCGGCGAGGCCCGCCCCCTGCGCCTGGCCGCCACCTCGGCGCTGGCCGTGGGCCTGCTGCCCCAGGCGCTGCGGCTGGCCGAGCCGCACACCGGCAGTGCCGCCATCCAGTTGCGCAGCACCTCGCCCGAAGAGGTGGTGCATGCCGTGCTCACGGGCGCGGTGCAATTGGGGGCCACCAGCCTGCCGCTGGAGCACCGGGGGCTGCAGGTGCACTGGATCGCCCAGACCGCCTGCATGGCCGTGCTCCCGCAGGATGACCCGCTCGCCGCCCAGGCCGTGGTGCCGCTGGCCGCGCTGGCCG
>NZ_BAAJYT010000082.1:0-15623 GCF_057541515.1 Acidovorax sp. KNOB132 | reverse complement strand
GTCCAGCGCCGGGGCCGTGTCCGGGCCCGCAGCCGGGTCGGGCAGCAGCGTGCCCCAGGTGTGGGTGCGCAGGGCCTGCAGCGTCTGCAGCGCCACCTCGGCATGGCCCCCGCTGGTGTCGGCCAGGGCCTTGATTGCCATCGTCAGCGCGCCTGCGGGCGCGATGGCCTCGGCGCCGTGGCGGGTCGGGTCGATGGCCTTCACCCAGTCGCGGAGCGCCTCGCGCAGGGCGGCAATCGCGGGCGAGCTTCGGTACACCTCGAAGCCGGGCAGGCGCCGCAATTGCAAGTCGATGATCTCGCCGTAGGTCTTTTGCAGGGCTTCGGTCGCCGTCCGGTGGCGGCGCTGGGCGTGCTCCAGTTGCAGTTCGGCCTCCTTGCGGCGTCGGGCCAGTGCCGGCTGCAGCGACTTCAGATCGTCGGCGCCGGCTTCGAATTCGAACAGTTCGCGTGCCTGATCCGTGGCCAGCTTCTGGATGTCTTTCAGCTCGGCGTCCTTGCCCTGGCTGCTTCGCTCCAGTTCGGCGTGCTTGGCGGCTTGCCGGCTTCTCAGCGCCTGCAACGCCTCGATGTGCCGGGTCAGCGCTTCCTGATCGCTGCCGCCCCGGTCACCTGCCGCATTGTTTTCTGCGAGCGATCGGTCGAGCCTTTGGTCCAGCCGATGAAGCGCAGCCCGCAAGCTGGCCATGGATTCTTGTTCGCTGGCGAGCCGGTGTGCCTGGTCGGCCAGGCTGGCCGCCCTTTGGCCGCGCTCGCTGGCCTCTTCACTCAGGCGCGTTTCATGGTGCTGCACCAGCCGCTCCATGGCGATGGCCTTGTCCACGGCGATCTGGGCCAGCCGCACGGTTTCGGCGGCCTTCATCTGCCCGGTCAGCACCGGCTCCAGGCTCTCCCATTGACCGCGGCTGCGCGAAGGGAGGCGCGAGGGGTCCTTCGGGGTGTTCTGGTAGCGGAGCATTTCCTCGACGGGCTTCGGGTGGCCCCGCGCCATGCCGAAACAACTGCCTACCTTGGTCGCCAACTGGCCCAGCACCGATTTGGGCTTGCGCGGGGGCATGGCCGCGGTATCGGCGGCGGGCAGCGGCTGCGCGAGGTATTTGCGCGCTGCCCGGCCTGCGTCGTACAGGGGCGACAGCAGTTCGTTCTGCGCTGCACGCGGATCGAGCTGGTGCAGCTTGTGGTGGGCCTGCTTGTGGCTGGCCGGCGCGCGGCGTGGGCACTCGATGTCGAGTTGCCGGGCAGGCCTGCGGACGAGATGGTGGGACGCACTGAGAGTTTGGGCATGGTGTCCAGTCATTCATGGGCGTCGTGTGCGTTCCGCGGGCGAGGGGTGCCCGGGAACAGTGGCTGGACCGGGCGCATTGCACGCCCTGCGTTGGCTGGCCACGACACGCGCGATGTTGCAGTGCGGCACCCTGGGCGGCGGACCTGCCTGCGAAGAGAGGTGCGGCCGCGCGAAGCCAAGGTCTTGATCTGGTGCGCCAGCGAGAGTGTGCCGGCCGTGCTAAGTTCCGGGCCGAACCGACGATCAGGTGATAAAGAAACGACCAAATGATGATGAGCCATCTGCAGCGGAAAATCCACGCGCAGCCCGCCAGCCGACTGGCTGGCATGCGCCGTGGCATCGAAAAAGAGGGACTGCGGGTGCTGCCCACGGGAGGGCTGGCGCTCACGCCGCACCCGGCGGCGCTCGGCTCGGCGCTGACCCATCCCCACATCACTACCGACTACAGCGAGTCGCAGATCGAGCTGATCACGGGCGCGCGCCTGGGCGTGCAGGAATGCCTGGACGAACTCACCGAGATCCACCAGTTCGTCTACCGCAGCCTGCAGGCTTCGGGCGGCGAGATGCTGTGGCTGTCCAGCATGCCCTGCGGCCTGCCCACCGACGAGACCATTCCCCTGGCGCGCTACGGCTCGTCCAACGTGGGGCGCGCCAAGAGCGTGTACCGCATGGGGCTGGGCCACCGCTACGGCCGGCGCATGCAGACCATCTCGGGCATCCACTACAACTGGTCGCTGCCCGATGTGACCAGCGACGAATACTTCGCGCTGATCCGCAACTTCCGCCGCCATGCCTTCGTGCTGCTGTACCTGTTCGGCGCCTCGCCCGCGCTGTGCCCATGCTTCGTGCAGGGGCGCGAGCACGGCCTGCAGCGCCTGGGCGGCGAGGCGCTCTACCTGCCGCACGCCACCTCGCTGCGCATGGGCCGCCTGGGCTACCAGAGCGATGCGCAGGCCACGCTGGCGGTGAGCTACAACGGCCTGGACGGCTACGCCGCCTCGCTGCGCGAAGCCCTGAGCCGGCCATACCCCGCCTACGAGGCGCTGGGCGTGCGCAACCCCGGGGGCGAATACAACCAGCTGGGCACCAGCCTGCTGCAGATCGAGAACGAGTTCTACGGCACCATTCGCCCCAAGCACACCGTGCGCTCGGGCGAGCGGCCCCTGAACGCGCTGCGCGACCGGGGGGTCGAATACGTCGAGGTGCGGCTGATGGACCTGGACCCGTTCGCGCCGCTGGGCATCGAGACGCAGACCATGCGCCTGCTGGACGTGTTCCTGTTGCACTGCCTGCTGTCCGACAGCCCGCCCGACACGCCGCAGGAGATCGCCGAGCTGCAGCGCAACCAGCACCTGACCGCCGAGCGCGGCCGCGAGCCGGGCCTGCTGCTGCAGTGCGCCGGGCGCGAGATCCCGCTGGCCGAATGGGGCGCGCAGGTGCTGGCCGAATGTGAGCCACTGGCCGCGGCGCTGGACGCCGCGCACGGCACCGGCGACTACGGCAGCGCGCTGGCCGATGCGCGGCGCCTCATGCAGCAGCCGCAGGCCACGCCGTCGGCCCGCGTGCTCGACCGCATGGCCGAGGCGCACGGCAAGAGCTTCAGCGCCTTCGCGCTGGAGCGATCGCAATGGGCGCGCGACACGCTGCTGGCCATGCCCTGGACCGAGGCGCAGCAGGCCCGGTTCGAGGCCGCCGCCGCGCAATCGGTGGCCGAGCAAAAAGCCATCGAAGCAGCGGACACCCTGCCGTTCGAAGCCTGGCGCGAGCAGTACATGGCGGTGCCCGTCCACGGTTGATACCGGCGCGGCCCGGGCATCGCCGGGACCGCCGCCCGCGCTGAGCGCCTAGCCCGGCTTGCGGGCCTGCGCCGCACTGCGGATGCCCTGCAGCGTGCCCGTGGGCGTGATGGCCTCCGGGTCCAGCAGGCAGTGCAGCACGCAGGGCAGGCCGCTGGCCCGGGCGCGTGCCAGCGCCGGGGCGAACTCCGCCGTCGTCTCCACCCGCTCGCCATGCCCGCCGAAGGCCGCGGCGTAGGCCTTGAAATCCGGGTTCTTCAACTGGGTGGCGCTCACGCGGCCGGGGTATTCGCGCTCCTGGTGCATGCGGATGGTGCCGTACATGGCGTTGTCCAGCAGCACCACGATGATGGGCAGGCCGTACTGCACGGCGGTGGCGAACTCCTGCCCGTGCATCAGAAAGTCGCCGTCGCCCGCGAACACCACCACCTCGCGCTGCGGCCACAGCCGCTTGGCCCCCACGCCGGCCGGCAGGCCGTAGCCCATCGATCCACTGGTGGGCGCCAACTGGCTGGCATAGGCGGTGAAAGGCCAGAAGCGGTGCACCCAGGTGGCGAAGTTGCCCGCGCCGTTGCAGAAGATCGCATCGGCCGGCAGCACCTCGCGCAGGTGGCGCATGACCTCGCCCATCTGCAGCGGCCCCGGGATGCGGATCGGGTCCGGATCGCTCCAGGCCAGGTACTCGGCGCGGGCGGCCTGCGTGTGCGCCGCCCAGCGCACCGCGGCGGGCGGCTGCAGCGCGGCAAGTGCGTTGGCAAAGGCCTGCGGCGTGGCGTGGATGGACTGCGTTGCCCGGTACAGGCGGCCCAGTTCGTTGGCATCGGCATGCACATGCACCAGGGGCTGCGCCGGCACGGGAATGTCGAACAGCTCGTAGCCCTGCGACGGAATCTCCGACAGGCGCCCGCCCACCACCAGCACCAGATCGCTCCCGCGAATGCGCGCCAGCAGCTTGGGGTTCACCCCCAGGCCCAGGTCGCCACCGTAGCTGGCGTGGTCGGCCGGAAACAGCATCTGCCGGCGAAACGAGCAGTACACGGGCAGCGACCAGGCCTGCGCGAACGCGACGAAGTCCTGCACCGCCTGCTCTGACCACCGGCTGCCGCCCAGGATGGCGACGGGACGCTCGGCAGCGGCCAGGCGCTCGGCCAGTTCTTGCAGCGCGGCCGCGCCGGGGTGGGTTTCCGGCGCCGTGTAGGGCAGGGCGTCAGCCACCTGCACGGCATCGGTCAGCATGTCCTCGGGCAGCGCCACCACCACCGGGCCCGGGCGGCCCGACGTGGCGACGTGGAAGGCGCGCGACACCAGTTCGGGCACGCGGCGCGCGTCGTCGATCTGCACCACCCACTTGGCCATGGTGCCGAACACCGCGCCGTAGTCCAGCTCCTGGAACGCCTCGCGACCCAGCGCGCCGCGCGCCACCTGGCCCACGAACACGATGAGCGGCGTCGAATCCTGGTGCGCGATGTGGATGCCGGCCGAGGCATTGGTCACCCCCGGGCCACGCGTCACGAAGCAGATGCCGGGCTGCCCGGTGAGCTTGCCCTGCGCCTCGGCCATCATGGCCGCGCCGCCCTCCTGGCGGCACACGGTGACGGCGATCTGCGCGTCGTGCAGGGCATCCAGCACGGCCAGGTAGCTTTCGCCGGGCACGCAGAAAAGCTGTTGCACGCCGTGCAGGATGAGCTGGTCCACGAGGACCTGGCCGCCGGTGCGGGGAGAAACGTTGGAAGTCATGAAGGCGTCGATCAAGGGCGTTGAAGGAATGGAAACATGGCGGGCCGGCTCACCGCAGCGCCGCGCAGGCGTCCTGGATGCGCTGGCAGGCCGTCTGCAACTGGGCCATCGAGGTAGCGTACGAGATGCGGAAGTACGGCGCCAGCCCGAAATACGTGCCCGGCACCACCGCCACCTCGTACTCGGCCAGCAGGTACTGGCAAAAGTCCACGTCGGTCTTGAGCAGCGCGCCGCCCGGCGTGGTGCGGCCCAGCGTGCCGGCGCAACTGGCATAGGTGTAGAAAGCGCCCTCGGGGGTGCGGCAGCGCAGGCCAGGCGCCTGGTTCAGCGCCTGCACCACGAAGTCGCGCCGGGCCTGGAAATCCGCGCAGCGCTCGGCCACGATGGCCTGCGGCCCGGTCAGCGCCTCGATGGCCGCCGCCTGGCTGATGGACGAAGGGCACGAGGTGCATTGGCTCTGCACCACCGCCATGGCGGCGATCAGCTCGCGCGGGCCGCCGGCGAAGCCGATGCGCCAACCCGTCATGGCATAGGCCTTGGACACGCCGTTCACCGTGAGGCAGCGGTTTTTCAGGCGCGGCTCCAGCGCGGCTGGCGTGGCCAAGGCCGCGCCGTCGTACAGGATGTGCTCGTAGATGTCGTCCGACAGCAGCCACACCTGCGGGTGGCGCAGCAGCACGTCCAGCAGCGGGCGCAACTGCGCGGCGCTGTAGGCGGCCCCGGTGGGGTTGGAGGGCGAGTTGAGCAGCAGCCAGCGCGTGCGCGGCGTGATGGCCGCCTCCAGCGCGGCCGGCGTCAGCCGAAAACCGTCCGCCTCGGTGCACGGCACGGTGACCGGCACGCCGCCCGCGATCGTCACCACGTCGGCATACGACGACCAGTAGGGCGCGGGCAGGATCACCTCGTCGCCCGGGTCCAGCGTGGCCATGAACGCGTTGTAGAGCACCTGCTTGGCCCCCGTGCCCACGGTGATCTCGTCCAGGGCGAAGTCCAGGCCGTTGTCGCGCCGGAACTTCTCGCGCACCGCCTCCTTCATCGCCGGGCTGCCGTCCAGCACCGTGTAGCGGGTCTCTCCGCGCGCCAGCGCCCGGCGCGCCGCCTCCAGGATGTGGTCGGGCGTGTCGAAGTCGGGCTCGCCCGCGCCCAGCACGATCACCGGCCGGCCCGAGCGCTTGAGCGCGTTGGCGTGGTCCGTGATGCGCAGGATGGGCGACACGCCCAGCGCTGCGATGCGTCGCGCGGGCGTGAACGCGCCGGGCGGGGCTGCGCCATTGGCAAGGGCGGTGGGCAGGGTGGCGGTCATTTGAGGTAGGCCTCCAGCGGCTTGTCGTTGGGCGCCGCGATCAGCTGCCGCAGCGTGCCGCTCATGGGCAGGTTCAGGCTCAGGTTGCGCGGCGGGATGGGGCTGGTGAACCACTTGGCGTAGATCTTTTCCAGCTCGCCCGTCTGCATCAGCCGCACCAGCACGCCGTCCACCCCGGCCTTGAACGCGGGGTCGTCCTTGCGGAACAGCAGCGCGATCGGCTCCGATCCCATCGGCTCACCCGCGATGCGGTAGGCCGCCGGGTCCTTGGAAGTGGCAATGGCGCCCGCCAGCAGGTTGTCGTCCAGCACGAAGGCATCGGCGCGGCCCGACTCCATCAGCAGGAAGCTCTCCTGGTGGTCCTTGCCCAGCAGCGTCTTGATGGGGGCGCCCAGCGCGCGCTCCTGCTTGCGCAGCATCTGCACGGCGGTGGTGCCGGCCGACGCGGCCACGGTGCGCCCGCCCAGTTGGCTGACCGAGTTCAAATCCGAATCCGCGCGCACCGCCATGCGCACCTCGCTCACGTAGGTGGTCACGGCAAAGGCCACCTGCTGCTGGCGCGCCGTGTTGTTGGTGGTGGGCCCGCAGCCGATGTCGATGGTGCCGTTCTGCACCAGCGCCAGCGTGTTCTGCGCGGTCACCGCCATGTATTCGAGCCGGGCCTGCGGCGCGATCTCCTTCATCACGCGCTCGCACAGCTCCACGTGGTAGCCCACGAACTTCTCGTTCGCGCCCAGGGCGTAGGCCATGGGCGGCGAGGCCTCGCGCACCCCCAGCACCACCTTGCCGGCGGCCTTGATCTTCTCCAGCGTGGGCTGCTGCGCCGATGGGTTGGCGGGCGGTGCGGACGCCTGCGCGGCGGCTGCGCCGCACCAGAAAAAGGCCGCAGCGGCCGTGGCCGCGCCAGCCAGGGCCTTGAGGGGGAATGCCATGGGTGCTTGTCTCCTGTGTGGATGGGCTGGGCCCGTGGGGGCCCAGGCCGGGGGACCGTGGCGGCGGGGGATCCGGCGCGCCGCGGCCGATCGCTCAGTCGGCGATGTCGAAGGTCACGCCCTGCGCCAGGGGCAGGGCGGTGGAATAGTTGATGGTGTTGGTCGCGCGGCGCATGTAGGCCTTCCAGCTGTCCGACCCCGCCTCGCGGCCGCCGCCGGTCTCCTTCTCGCCGCCGAAGGCCCCGCCGATCTCGGCGCCGCTCGGGCCGATGTTCACGTTGGCAATGCCGCAGTCCGACCCCGCGGCCGACATGAACTGCTCGGCCTCGCGCACGTTCAGCGTGAAGATCGATGACGACAGGCCCGCGCCCACCGCGTTGTTCATGGCGATGGCCTCCTCCAGCGTGCCGTAGCGCACCACGTACAGGATGGGCGCGAAGGTTTCATGCAGCGCCGGGCCTTCGTGCTTTGGCAGCTCCACCAGCGCCGGGCGCACGTAGTACGCCTCGCTGCCCGCGATGCCCTCCACCCGGTCGCCGCCGTGTACCGTGGCGCCCAGCGCGCGGCTTTGCGCCAGCGCCTTTTGCATGCCCTCGAAGGCCGGCCGGTCGATCAGCGGGCCCACCAGCGTGCCGGGCGTGCGCGGGTCGCCCACCTGCACGCTGGCATACACCTTGGCGAGCTGGGGCACCAGCTGGTCGTAGATGCTCTCGTGCACGAACAGCCGGCGCAGCGTGGTGCAGCGCTGGCCCGCCGTGCCCATGGCCGAGAAGGCGATGCCGCGCAGCGCCAGGCCCAGGTCGGCCGTGGGCGCCACGATGGCCGCGTTGTTGCCGCCCAGCTCCAGGATGCCGCGCGCAAAGCGGGCCGCCAGGCGCGGGCCCACGGCCCGGCCCATGGCGGTGGAGCCCGTGGCCGACAGCACCGGCACGCGCGCGTCATCCACCAGCACCTCGCCCAGGTCGCGCTGGCCGATGATCAGCTCCAGCAGGCCCGCGGGCGCATCGGCGCCGAAGCGGGCGATGGCGCGCTGCGCGATCGCGTGCGTGGCCAGCGCCGTGAGCGGGGTTTTTTCCGACGGCTTCCACACCACCGGATCGCCGCACACCAGCGCCAGCGCGGCATTCCAGGACCACACCGCCACGGGAAAATTGAACGCCGAGATCACGCCGCACACGCCCAGCGGGTGCCAGGTTTCCATCATGCGGTGGCCGGTGCGCTCGGTGGCGATCGTCAGGCCGTACAACTGGCGCGACAGGCCCACGGCGAAGTCGCAGATGTCGATCATCTCCTGCACCTCGCCCAGCCCCTCGGACGGCACCTTGCCCGCCTCGATGGTCACCAGCAGGCCCAGGTCGGCCTTGGCCGCGCGCAGCTCTTCGCCCAGCAGGCGCACCAGCTCGCCCCGGCGCGGCGCCGGCACATTGCGCCAGGCCTGGAAGGCCGCATGCGCCCGCCCGATGGCCGCGGTGGCCTCGGCCGCGCTGTGCTGCGGCACCGCACCGATCGCCTCACCCGTGATGGGCGAGCGCACGGGCAAGCTGCCGCCCGTGTAGGCCGTGCGCGGCACGCCCAGGCGTTGCAGCAATTGATCGACCTCCGCCGAGACGGCGGGGGCGGGCGTGGCGGGGACGGATGGGTTGGCGGCGTTGGCAGACATGGCGGTAGTGCTCGCAGTCAAAAAACAAGAACGGTAAAACGCGACGAGGAAAAGAAGCAAGAAAGCGTGCGCCAATATCCCCCAAATCGCGCCCGTCTGCATAGCAAAATAACGGAACGACTTGATGTAAAAATGGAATCAAGTCCTGGGTTGGTAAAAACCCTTGCCCTAGTCGAATCTGCGCTGGCCGGCAATGCCCTGCGCAGAGTCATTCCCTTGGAGCATGACCTTGCTGCGCCGCGCCTTTCTCCCCTCCATGGCCGACCTGCTGGCCTTCGAAGCCGCCGCCCGCCACCACAGCGTGTCGCGCGCGGCCGAAGAACTGCACCTGACCCAGAGCGCCGTCTCGCGCCAGATCCGCCAGCTGGAGGCGCAACTGGGCACCGCCCTGTTCCACCGCGTGCGCCAGCGCGTGGTGCTCACCGACGCCGGCCGCGTCTACGCCGCCGATCTGCAGGGCGTGCTGCAGCAGCTGTCGGCCATCACGCAAAAGGCCATGGCCTTCAGCAGCACTGACGGCCTGCTCAACCTGGCTGTGCTGCCCACCCTGGGCACCCGCTGGCTCATCCCGCGCCTGGGCGGCTTCATGGCGCTGCACCCGGAGGTGACGGTCAATTTCGCGGCGCGCTCCGAGCCGTTCGACTTTGCGGGCACCCCGTTCGACGCCGCCATCCACTTCGGCACGCCCCACTGGGCCGGCGCGGTGTGCGAATACCTCATGCACGAAGAGGTGGTGCCGGTGTGCAGCCCTGGCTACCAAAGCCAGCACGGCATCCACACCCCGCAAGACCTGGCGCGCGTGGTGCTGCTGCAGCAGAGCACGCGGCCCACGCAGTGGTCGGAATGGTTCGAATTGGTGGGCGAGCCGACCAGCCTGGCGCTGCGCGGGCCACGGCACGAGCAGTTCGCCATGATTGCGCAGGCGGCGGTGTCGGGGCTGGGGGCGGCGCTGCTGCCGCGGTTCTTGATCGAGCCGGAGCTGGCGGCGGGGAGCCTGGTGGAGCTGTCGGATACCGTGCTGACCAGCGGCGATGCGTATTACCTGGTGTATCCGGAGGCGCGGGCGGAGGCGCCGTTGGTGAAGGCGTTCAGGGATTGGGTGGTGGGGGAGAGCGGGGGAGTTAATGTAAGAAGTTAGATTGGCCTGAATGATTAGCGGCTTCAAGGTCTGTCACGTATGGCCAATTTCGGTTGAGACGTATGTTCGCTTTGGCCCCAAGCCGTCGTTCATAGACCGTCCGGACGGGGCGATAGCCAGTCCGTAAAGCGGGCACGAAACTCTTCGGGTGCGATGGAGTGCGTGAAGACGTCCATGCCCCCGTCGTAGGGACAGAAAATGTTTTTTGTCGCCGGAGAAACAAACGTGATGCCCACCACTTTCCAGTCTGCGAGTACGCGAATCGCAGCTTTGAAAAAATCGGGTTTCCAGTGGGAAACCAAAGCCCGGACATACATTCGATCCTCTTCGTCCTGCCCAAGACTTTCGGGCTGCATCACAGCAACGGCCTCTCTGAATTGGCGCCCGGCAAGCTGATGCTTGGCCTTTCCACGCAGCTTGGCTTCCTCCCCAAGCGCGCGAAAGACGTACAAGGGCTCGTTGGCGCTGAAGAGCGCTGATGCGACGAGACAATGTCGATGTTCAATTTCGGCGTATTCGTCCAGCGACCCAGCGTACCGCTTCGATTCAGGGAGTGAGTGAAACCGCACCCATTGCGCGCTGAGCGCGCGACGCAGAAGATGCCCGCGAGGCGCAATCTCGCCGAACTCAGAATGCCACCAGGCAAGGGGATCAGGGCGCATATCCGTCACTCTATCCGAGCGTCTTTTATTGATGGAGTCCCCTGGGTGAGGCCAATGCCAAGCGTCGGGTGATTGGTCAATTCTGCCAATGGCTTAGCCGATTGAGTTGCGGCATCGCTCCCATCGCTGAAGTTAACCCCGCGGCCAACGGGAGCCTTCGAAGGCTGTTGGAGCCCTTCACAATCAAGACCTGCCCACCGCTCGTTCGACATGCCTCACTTTGATCATGGATAAATTTTTGCTGCAACAGCAGGTGTTGGAACAGCTTGCAGAAGACCTGCTGCAAGCCGAGCAGGCAATGCGGGCGGCCCATGAAACGGCGACCCACGAAGAAAACATCGCCGAGAACAAATACGACACCTTGGGGCTCGAAGCCGCCTATCTGGCGACCGGCCAGGCTCGGCGCGCCGAAGCCATCCGCCAGGCGCTGGCCCATTGGCGCCAATTCTGTCCGCGCCCCTACGACGCTAGCAAAGGCATACAGCTCGGCGCGCTGGTCTGCCTGGTCGATTTCGACGACAAGGAGCAGCAGATTTTTCTCGGCCCGGATGGAGGCAGCATGAAGTTGGTCAGCGGCGGTCAGATCGTTCAGGTCATCAGCTGCGAAGCCCCTTTGGGCAGGGCCATGCTGGGTAAATGCGAGGGGGATGAAGTGTCGATACAGCTCGCTCCGAGCCGGCAGCAGTTTGAGGTGCTTCGAGTGCATTGAGCCGTTGTGAGGTCAAGCAGAATCAACACGAGGTCAGCAGACGTTCAGACCTCATGCACGCATCGGCTGGCAAAAATGATGTTCAAACAGGAGTGGAGCGACGTGAAAACAGACCAGGGCGACCTCATCCTTGAAGCATTGCAGCAGCGGTTCCAGCAGAACATTCACAGGCACCCAGGTGTCGATTGGGCCCACGTCCATAGGCGTCTGCAGAGCAACCCCGAAAAGCTGAAGTCGCTCCACGCCATGGAGGCCACAGGAGGCGAACCCGATGTCATCGGAACAGCGGATGCCGCCGGCACCTGCGTTTTCTGCGACTGCGCCGCTGAAAGCCCCCAGGGTCGCAGGAGCCTCTGCTATGACGCAGCGGCATGGAATGCCCGCAAGCAGAACAAGCCAGAGAACAACGCGGAGGACGTGGCCGCTGCCATGGGCATCTCGCTGCTGACGGAGGACCAATACCGAACGCTTCAGCAGTTCGGGGAGTTCGACCGCAAAACGTCGAGCTGGGTCGCCACGCCGCCGGAAATCAGAAAACTCGGCGGCGCGCTGTTTTGCGACAGGCGCTACGGCAGAGTCTTCGTGTACCACAACGGTGCCGAGTCTTACTATGCTGCGCGAGGGTTCAGGGGCTCGGTGAGCGTGTGAGGCAGCCTTTGAGTTGGCGCGCAGCGCCAGGAACCCGGACCTGCTGCAGGCGTCGTTATTGTGGCGTCCATCGTTGCCTGCGATGGGACTGAACGATGGAAATTTCGGAGGGCCATGTGACCTGTCTGCGCAATTGCGATAGCAAGGCAATGCCTCGCCCAACCGATGAAGACATAAAGCGCTTGTCAGCCATGGTCCAGCGCGGGGAGCTGTGTCCGGCGCTCAATCACACCAAATGGGCGGAGCTGCGTGCCGAGATGCTCGCGGCACCGGTCGAGCAGCATCCCCAGTTCCGGGGCCGCAGCGTTTTCGCGCCGCCGGGGTTCTGTACTGCATGGGACGGCGAGTTCTATTACCACCTTCATCCGGTCGCGGAGTGGGAGTGGATCGAGCTTCAAGCGGCCTCGGCACACTGGCTGCAAGAGGTCCTCAAGCGCCACAGCATTCCCTATTCCGTGGAAGCGGGAGTCATCCGGGTGTGGGGCTATACCCGGCCTGGGCCGCAGCCAGATTGGAGTGAGAGGGGCGGCGGTCCATCACCAGAGTCGAACGCTGTCTGACGGGTGGACGGGAAAAGCCCCTGGCCGCGCCGTTGCACACATTGGCGGCAAAGATCGCTCGCCCGGCTCAGTGGTCCCGCATCAAATCCACCGACTTGCCCAACTGCGCGAACATGAAATTCGGTGCGATGCGCGATGCGATCTTCAAGACGTTGCTCAAACCCGGCCGAATCTCGAGCCTGTCTTTCCGCAGCCCGGCCAAGGCATGCTTCACCAGGGTGTCGACCGGCATCGGGGTGACGCCGCCCACATCTTCCTTCGTGAAATCACCCGAGAACAGCGAGGTGTCCGTGCCCGGTGGCGCCAGCTCGAAGACCTGCACGCGGGTGCGTTTGAGCTGCAGTCGCAGCGACCGCGTATAGGCATGCAGGCCCGCCTTGGTCGCGCAGTAGATGGGCGCGATGGCCATGGGCACGAAGGCCAATCCCGAAGACACGTTGACGATCGCCGCGCGTGGCTGCTTTTTCAGGTGGGGCAGGAACATCTGGTTGACCCAGAGGGTGCCTTTCAGATTTGTTTCGACCTCCTGGGTCAGGCCTTGCAGATCGTCCGTGGGGCTCTGGAGATTGATCTTTCGCATGATGCCGGCGCAGTGGATGACAACGTTCAGTGCCGGAAACTCCTGGGGCAGCGTCTGGTGCATCGCGCGGATGGACGCGGGATCGGCCACGTCGCAAACCCGGGTGTGGATGCCGGGGAGCGAACGGCTCACGGCCGCCAGCTTGGCGGGGTTGCGGCCGGTGACGATCACGGTGTTGCCGAGGTGCAGAAGCTGCTTCGCCAGTTCCAGCCCGATGCCGGACGAACCGCCGGTGATCAGGACGGTGTTGTTGCTGATGTCCATGGTGTGGCCTTGTTGCCTGACGGTTGAAGGTGGAGGTTGACGGTCGTTGGATTCCGCACGCAGCCGTCCAGGCGCCGCTGGGGAAATCGATGGGGTTGAAAGAGGCCAGGCCGTGAGGGCCCGGCCTGCGATCCGTCAGTTCATGGTGATGACGAGCCGTCCGGTGACGTGGCCTTGGGCGCTGAGTTCATGCGCGGCGGCGATGCGGTCCAGCGGAAAGGTCTGTTCGACCGGCAAGGTGAATGCGCCGGCGTTGAACAGCGATGCCGCACCCGCCAGCGCCTTGCTGGCCAGGGCCGCGTCCATGGGTTCGAACGAGGTTTTGGCGCCGTGCTGCGGGGCCGACAGGTCGGAGATCGACAGCACTTTCGATGCATCACCGGTGATCGCCACCAGTTCCGGAATGACGCCGGAGCCGGCAATGTCGAGTGCGGCTTGCACGCCTTGCGGCGCCAGGGCGGCCACGCGGTCGGCCAGCCCGGGCCCGTAGGTCGTCGGGGTGGCGCCCAGCGAGCGCAGGTAGTCGTGCTTGGCGGCGCTGGTGGTGCCGATCGTGCGGATGCCGGCGGCTTTGGCCAGCTGGATCACGGCCGATCCCACGCCCCCGGCGGCGCCGCTGACCAGGAGCGTCTCGCCCGGCTTCACGCCCACTTCGGCAATGATGCGCGTGGCCGTTTCGACCGCGACCGGATAGCCTGCGGCTTCTTCGAAAGACAGCCCCTGGGGCTTCGCGGCCCATTCCTGCAGGACGGCGTATTCGGCCATCGTGTCGATGCCCTTGCCGAAGACCGCATCGCCCACGGCCACGCCGGACACGCCTTCGCCCACGGCATCGACGATGCCTGCCGCGTCGAACCCGCTGCCGGCGGGCATGGCGATGAGCATCATCGCGTGCATGTAGCCGGCCCGCAGTTTCCAGTCGATCGGGTTGACGCCTGCGGCTTTGACCGCGATGCGCACCTGGCCGGGGCCAGGCGCGGGCTTCGCGATGTCTTCGATGGCCAGAACCTCTGGACCACCGTATTGGTGAAACCGTACTGCTTTCATGGGGGCATTCCTTGCTGATGGGGTGGAGGGAGCGGGCAGTGAAGCGGGCCGGTTGGTGGCCACTGCTTGCCCACGCCGTGATTGTTCAGTGGCTCATAAATGGTGCATAGTCCGAGAAATATGGACATGGCGTCTCATCAATGGAACAAAGCATGGACATCACGGCACTGGCCGATTTCAACCGGGTGGCGACCCACGGCGGGTTTGGCAGCGCCAGCCGCGCCAGCGGCGTGCCGAAGGCCACACTGTCCCGCCGGGTGCGGGCGCTGGAGGACGCCCTGGGCGTGCGCCTCGTCGAGCGGGGCACCCGCAAATTGCAGTTGACGCCGGAGGGCGCCCTCTTGCATTCGCGCACGGCCGATCCTTTCGGCGAGATCACGCAGGTGGTCGATGAGCTGAAGTCCGGCATCGGCCGGCCGCGCGGCGTGCTGCGCGTCAGCACACCGTTGCTGTTCGCGCACGTGGCGATGGGACAACTGGGCGCGGCGTTTCTGCGCGCGCACCCCGAGGTGCGGCTGGAGGTCACGGCGGAAGACCGCCTCGTCGATCTGGTGGGCGACGGTTACGACATCGTCGTGCGCTTCAATCCGCGGCCGGACGACACGCTGGTCGGCCGCTGCTTTTTGCGCGACCAGTTGCTGCTGGTCGCGCCGCCGGACTGGCCCCTGCCGCCAGCGAATGCCGCAGCACCCGGCGGCGGCATCGAACTCCCGGCGGTCATGCGCACGGGCCGCACCGTGGCGGGGGCCTGGACGGTGGTCGACCCGGCCGGCAGCATGCGCACCTACCTGCCCAAGCCCCTGTTGCGCTACTCGACCCCGCTGCTCATCCGGAACGCGGTGCTCGCGGGCGCAGGCCCGGCCCTGGTGCCCCGGACCGCCGTGGCGCCGGACCTGGCCGCCGGGCGCATCGTCGAATGGGGCGTGGTGCAGGGGGCCCAGCCCGAAGGCTGGGTGCTGCACGCATCACGCCGGCTCGTGAGCCCCAAGGTCACCGCCTTCGTGGATTTCCTCTGCGATCATTTCGCCTGAGGTGGGCATGCGCGAAAGCGCTCAAGGCCATCGGGCGCTGAAGCTAAAAGTCGTTGGCGCTGCGGCCGGATGGCCGCGCCGTCGGACCGGAGGGGGCGACGGCAGAGGCTGCGGCCTGCAACGCCTCCAGCGCATCCTGCCGCCACCACTCGGCGGCGGCGTAAAAGCCCTCCCACACGCAGCCGTTGCAGCCGCGGCCGCAGCAGGTGGTGGGTTCGGCCGGGGGGCGGGCGCAGCGCGACGGCCCGCGCCGCAGCGCGCTCGATCAAGGT